>CBFDAZ010000024.1:0-18802 GCA_965602825.1 uncultured bacterium | reverse complement strand
CAACCGTCAATCCCGGCCAGATTCTGCTGGCCGACCGCGACCCCAGGCATCTGCAACTCGAGCCGGTGGTCTTTGACCGCATCATCACCATCTCAGGCGGCTGGGGCAAACGGCGCGATGTCTGGCGGATACCCACGACGTCGGGCGTCGAACTTCTCCGGCAACTGGACGCGCCCCGCATCTCGCTCGGCGCCAAATTCGTCGCCCCTGCAGACGACTCACCAGGTCTCCGGGTCGCCTCGATTGAGCAGGGGTCGCAAGCTGAACGAGCGGACCTTAGCGTGGGCGACCATGTCCTCCGTATTGGCGACGTCGGCATAACCACTCTTCGCGACGTGGCAGCCGCCGAGTTGCTCCTCCCGGAGGCTGCCGAGCCGACCCTTGTTGTGCGACGGAACGACGCCGAAGTCTCGCTACAGCTTCGCCCGGTGCTTACGCAGCCTGAGCTGTGTGAGTTCGGTGAGGAGGGCCCTCGCCAAGTCGCTACGCTCGCCGCCGCCGGCGACATCGCCAAAGCTGTGGCCCTCTGCCTGCGCCTCGCGGCCGAAAAGCCAAGTTGCACCGCGCAATGGTACAACCTAGGGTTGCTACGGGAGTACCAGGGGCGCAACAGCGAGGCCCTGGCTGCCCACAAGAGGGCCCGGGCGATCGACCCGCAGTCCGCCCCAGTTCTCACGGCACTCGGGAGAACGTACGGGCGCATCGGGAACCTGATGCGGGCGGAGTCCGCCCTCCTCAAGTCCAACGAGATCGCCCCGTCCTCGATGACGCAGTACCTCCTTGGGCGAACAGCGATCCTCGGCGCCGACCTGCTGGCGGCTGAACACTGGAGCAATGTGCTCCTGCAGTCGAGTTCCGCCGAAGACCAAGCCTGGGGCGAGATCCTGTCGGCGCAACTCGCGTACCTACGCAGCGATTTCAGGGCCGCGGCCCGGCGTGCCGACGACGCCTCATCGCTAGACCCGGCGAACCTGGAGGCGGTCTACTACCATGCGGCTACCATCAGCCAAGATCCCGACATCGCGAGGACCTCACGGTTGACTCGTGCTACGCAGCTTCTGCGTCCTCTCTTGCGCATCTGGCCAGACATGCGGAGGGCGATTAACCTCATGAGCACCCTGACCCACCACCTGGGTGACTGGGAGGAGGCTAGGTGGTGGTCTGAGCACGGCTTGGCCATGTGGCCCGACTCGCCTATCCTGCTGTGCAACCGTGGGGCTATGTTGGTGGAAGAGAACAGGCCAGATGAGGCCATAGCATACTGCGCCAAGGCCCTGGAGTCAGACCCGACCTTCATACCGGCGCACATGCGTCTGGCCCGCGCAGCTCAGGATGCGGCCAAGTTGGACTTGGCGATTGAGCACTACCTAGACACGCTGGAGCTGAATCCAGGAGACGAGGGCGCCCTCCACAGGGTGGTGAGCATCTACAGAGAACAGGGACGGGACGAGGAAGCGGAGCGTCTGCTCCAGCGGCACAATCTGCCAGCTCTCTTCCCCTGACACAAGAGCGACGATGCCTGATGGCCAGTCCCTGCCGGGTCGCGGGTGCCCCCCTCAGGCCCCGCTGGGCAAAACCATTCCGGCGGTTGGAGCAACTAACGCTGTAAAGCGATTCCTGTTCTGCTGCCCAGGGGGAGGGTTGCGTATGCTGTCTCGTCACTTCTGTATTGCCGTTGCGCTGGTCGTGCCTTTCGTTGCTGTCGCCGTCGCGAGTGTGGTTCTGGCATGCGAAGATCCCTTCATCGGTATCATGTCTCCCGATCCGGGCAATGGACCGGTGGAGGGGACAGTCGATATCACTACATGGCTCGACGAGGAAGCCGAGTTCGTGAAGGTCGACTTCTTCCGGGACGGCTTGCTGGTCGGCACAGACACGACCCAACCCTTCAGCCTTCCGTGGGACACAACGGAGGTTGGCGACGGGGAGTATAACGTCCAGGTGAAGGGCACCCTGGAAGACCAGACGGTGAAGCAGTCGGGTGTCGTCGTCGTTCAGGTCGATAACGAGTAGCATCGCTGGCAACGGAATCCACCGCGGGATCCTCACCAGAATGGCTGCGCACAGATTCGGTCTGACTGAAGTGGGGCAGGCGGCGAGCAATTGGGTGTGGCCGAGAGGGGTCGGCAGGCGACAGCCGGCCAAGACGCGGCAGCGGGTGGCGCTCGCCACCGGGTTGCCGCTGAGTGCTCTCGAACGCCACTCTCAGTTCCGGTCGCCCGACCTTCAGCTCCACCTCAACGGCGTCCACCGCAACATCGCACTTGACCTACAGCGTATCGCTGCGCAGTTGCGGTGCGCCCTTCCTTCGCGACTGCGTGACCTACTCGAGATCGCGGCCGCCGTATATGCAGCAGACGTGGCTTTCCAGCGAACCGAGCGCGCTGACGGCGTGCGGTTGCGAGCCTTCCTGGCGCCTGTGCGTGACCTGGCGTTCTGGCGCAAGGAGGAGCCGCGGCTGGCCGAGTCGCTGTACGCGCTGTGCCACGATAGCTACGTTTTCCACTTCTGCAGGAGAACCGGCCCCGACACGCCCCTCGATCCATACGTGCAGCCGAACGCCTGGGAAGGCACCGACTGCATCGCGCTCCTGTCCGGGGGTCTCGATTCTTTCGCCGGGGCCACAGCTCTGTTAGCTTCCGACCGGCAGCCGCTGTTTGTGGTCCATCATCCCGAAAACCCCGCTGTCCTGGCTGCCCAAGACCACGTCATCAAGTGCCTGACCACTCGCTTCGGGAGCAAGGTCAGGTGGGTGGCGGCTCGGTGCGGCCCGGTGCAAGTGAGCGATGCAGAGCAAGGCGAGTCCGTGCTCGGGAGCGGCAAAGACCCCGAGTCGACCAGGGCCTTCCTGTACCTGTCGCTTGGCGCCGCCGCCTGCCATGCCACCGGAGCGCGCCGACTGCTGTGCCCTGAGAACGGCCTCCTGGCCCTCGATCCGACCCTCGACACCAACGGAAGTTCAGCAGACCGTTCGCAGACCGGCATCCAGCCTCGGGCGCTGGTCCCCTTCTCGCAACTGATGTCCGCCATCGGGATCCCGGCCAGGCTCGAGAACCCGCTCCTCTACCAGACGAAGGGGCAGCTCGTACGCGATGTATTGAGGCCCTACTTCTCGCCACAAGAGATCCAGGGAAGCGTTTCGTGTTGGGGTGCCGGAACGACGTCCAAGCCGTGCGGCGCCTGCATCCCGTGCATTGTCCGTGCCATCGCCATGCGCACGAGCGGCCTCCCGCGAGAACCGCACATCACCGATCCGCTAGGCACCGGCGCAATGACCGGGCTGGGAAGTCGCGCCCGGCGGAACCTCCGTCGTCTCATCGCGACGATCCGGAAGCTCCGTTCACTGGACGATGAGCAGTTGCCCCGCGCCTATCCCGCCCTCCTCGACCTCCCGCCCGACGGCAGTATTCGTTTGGCCGCCGGCATGCTGCGCCACTTCGCCAACGAGGCAGCCGAAGCGATCTACAGCTGACCCACCCCCAAGCTCACCCGCATGATGATAGACCCGCGAGTCCTTGCGCGCCGCTGGCTGACGAGGCGCCAGCCAAGCCAGGCGCAGTGCGAGATCGAGGCGGGTTCAGTGGGGGCACTAATCGGCAGTCACCTCCCACCCGCCGTACTCCCGTTGGGCACCGGCAAAGGCTGCGCTACCAAGCTCCAACCCGAAACCGGGACTCTCGGGCACATGACCCTTGCCGTCCCGCATCCGGTAGCCGTCTGCCTCTACCCCAGGCACGGTCATGGCATCGATTTCTGCCATGGCAAAACGGGGACAGCCACGGGCGAACTGCTGGACGTAGAAACCGGCCAGGTGCGATCCCCAGTTGTGGGGCGCAGCAAGGGTGCCCGTCGCCTCGATGACCGGAAGGTACTTGAGCCATCTGGTGAGAGTGAAACCGCGCATGTCAAACTGCACAACGTCAACTGCCTGGCCACGCACGATCTCAGTGAACTCAGCCTCCCGGCCCTCGGCGCCCTCCCCGTCCGCGATCAGCGTTCCGTGGCCTGCGTCCCGCAGGAATCTCTTGAATGCCAGGTCCTCGCCTGTGTCCTCGGGGAAGGGCTCCTCAAACCAATGGATGTCGCAGTCGCCGGCCTGGTGCATGATGTCCCGGGCTTCCTCCGGCGAGTGACCGTTGTTCGCATCGATCAGGAGAACCACGTCCGGGCCGGTGAGCGAACGGATCGCCTGCAGTACTGCGACGTCCCGCTGGAGGCCGGCTTGCCTATCCATCCACCGGAAGCCCCGGCCCACCTTGACCTTGAGGGCGCGGAACCCGGCTGTCATGCCAGCCTCGACGGCGGCCAGCACGGGCTCTATTCCCGAGTCCTGACCCGTGTCCGGGTCGATCTCCTCGATGTAGATCGACCCGTCGTAGACCGGTACCGGATCACACCCCTCGTCCCCCAACAACTCGTGCACAGACTTCCCGAGTGCCCGACCAGCAAGATCCCAAAGCGGGAAGTCGAACTTCAGGAAGGCCTCCGCGCTGCCGGAATGGACGTCGAACACGTCACTCAGGCTCCTGCCGAGCAGCGCCTCGGCATCATCTCTCGTCGCTCGTGACCACCCCCAGCCGACGAGCCCTTCGCTCGTGTGCAGGCGAACGACTGGCTCGCGCACGTATTGGCCGTGAGTGGGCAGTTTCGCGTTGCAGCCGATGACGCGGCGTCGCGTACCCAGAAGAACCGCACTGTCGATCCTGGTGATTGTCAGGGCGGAGAGATCGTGCATCGTGTCACATCTCCTCCTGCACCGGCCGCCGCTTCGGTGCCCGCGACCCCTGGCGTCCGGCGTTGTCGCGCTGAGGTGGTATTGGGCCACACGAGTCGCCGAGTCCTCCTGGGCGTTGACCCAGGCCCCGCACCGCGTGCGGAAGAGGTGAAGTGCCCAGGCGCAGGCAAGTTGCGCTCCACAACGACCAGAGCGTCCGCCGGGCAGGAGGCCTCCGGGTTCTCTCGCCGGACCAGGAAAGGGGGGCGCCAGTTGCGGTATACGAGACGTGACTTTCTGCTGGCTGGAGCTGTCGGGTTGGGGACGGCCTCCCTGAGCGGCAGTGGTCCCCGTGCGGCGGCCCAGGCGCGCAACCGGAACCGGAGCGAAGGGGCGAACATGAAGGGCCCAATATTCAACCAGGACAGCACGGAGTTCTTCCACACACACTCCCCCGATCAGATCAGCGGGGAGGCCGTCGATGCATGGGTGGATAGCCTGGCCGAAGCGGGCGTCGGTACGCTCGTATCCAACACCTGCGCGATGCGCGCGAACTACGCCAGCAAGGTGTGGGAGACCGATTGGCACGGTTACGACCCCGACGGTCCCGATGACCAGCCGGTCCTCCGGTATCTGCCCCAAGAGAGCATCCCGGGCACGCGGCGAAGGCTCGACTCGGCCAAGAAGCTTACCGACATGGGCATCAACTTCCACGAGCGCGCCTTCGCCCGTTGTCGGGAGCACGGCATTGGCACCTGGGTCAGCGTGCGGATGAACGACCTCCACGACTGTCACCTGGAAGACAGTCCCCTCCTGAGCACCTTCTACAAGTCACACCCCGAACTGCGTCGCGTCCCGTACCGGTTCACCGGCTGGCCGGACCGTGCCCTGAACTGGTCGCACGAAGCGGTGCACGATCACTACCTGAAGCTCATCCTGGAGATCCTCGAGTTCGCCGATCTGGACGGGATCGAGCTCGACTGGATGCGCTTCGGCTACCACTTCGGGATCGGGAGGGAGCTCGAAGGCGGCAAGGTCCTCGACAGGTTCATCAGGCGGGTACGCGCGGAGTGTGGCAAACGGGGCAAGAAACTCGGCGTGCGAGTGCCTTCCACGCCGGAGACAGCCCGCAACCTGGGGCTCGACGGCGCCGCCTGGGCCGGTGCAGGGCTGATCGATCTCCTGGTGCCGACCCCTTTCTGGGCGACCTGCGAGTTCGACATGCCCATCGCCACGTGGCGCAAGCTCACCGACGGCACCTCGTGCGAGCTGGCCGGTGGACTTGAGGTCCGTTACCAGCCAACAAGAGTCGGCCCGGCCGGAATGATGACGCCCGAGCTCGCAGCCGGAGCGGCAATGGCCGTCCTGGCCGGGGGCGCCGACCATGTCTACCTCTTCAACTACTTCGCCAGCATGCACCTGGGCCAGGAATGGACCAAGGAGCAGTACGACACAACGCTTGCGGCGATGGGCAGCATCGAGGAGCTGGACCGGCTGCCCCGACGACACGCGGTCACCTACCGCGATGTCCGCGCACCGGGAGAGCCGGAAGACGACCCGCTGCCGGCGACCGGCACCATCCTGCCCTTCCGCATTCAGACAGGGCCGCGACCAGTGGACCGTAAGGTGGAAGCGCTCATCGAGCTGCCGCCCGGCGGCGAGCAGAGCCCCGCTCCCTCGCTCCGCGTGAACGGCACGGTCTGCCCGGAACCGGCAAGCGAAGGGGAGGCTGTCTTCATCTACCCCGTTCCCCAGGAGGCGCTGACGGACGAGGTCACCGTGGTGGAGGCAACTTCAGCCGACGGCAAGCCGATCACCACCACGCGCGTCGAACTCGCGATCGGGCCGCCTCGGGGCTGATCCTACACGTCCCGGGTCCCGTCGCCGGCCCGCAGATCGGCCAGCAGCGCCTCCACCACCGGGCGGTGCTCGGAAGCAGCGATCAGGTTCTGTTGCTCCCGAGGATCACCCTCGAGGTTGTATAGAGACGCATCGGCCCATTCCGAGAACGGGTCCGTCTGCACCCCGTCATGGAAGAGCGACAGCTTCCACGGGCCCCGCCGCACCATCACCAGCCGATCCTCGGACCGGTACCCCCATGTAGCCTGGGTCAGCTCACTGAATGCAGCCCGGTCGGGCGGCTTATCTCCCTTCGTCAGCGTACCCGCAAGGCTGAGGTCCGCGCACTCCTCAGGAACGGGCAGTCCGGCAAGATCGAGCAAGCTCGGCATCAGTGACAACGTCTCGACCGGGCGATGAATGCTGCGCCCGCCCTGCACGACACCGGGACTCCAGAAGAGGAACGGCACGTTCACCACGGGATCGTAGAAGGTCTGCTTCTGCATCATCCCGTGGTCGCCCAGATGCGTCCCGTGGTCCGAGGTGAAGGCGATGATGGTGTTCGCCAGGAGTCCCTTCTGCCCCATCCACTGCAGCAGGGCGTCGAACTGCGTGTCCAGGAACGCGACCAGGCCGTAGTAGCACTGGTGCGCCCGGCGAAGCTGCTCGTCGGTCAGACGGTGTGACCCCTGGAACTCTCTCAGGAACTCAGATTCCCAGCGCGGCACGTTGTCGGGTGGCTGTGTGAAGGCCTCCGGCAGATCGATGGACTGCGGGTCAATGAGGTTGTCGAAGGGCTCCGGCGCCACGACGGGTGTATGGGGGCCATTGAGGCTGAGTCGCAGGAAGAAAGGGCGCTCAGGCTCCCGTGACTCGAGCCACTGGCGAGCGGCCGCCACCACCTGAGCCTCGGCGGTCATCTCCGGCGGCTCGGGGAAGCGCCCCGCGAAGATCCAGCCCCGATGATCGCTCGGGTAGCGCACAGCGTCGTGGTCTTCCAGCCTCCGGCCCTTCTCATAGCGGAAGTAGTGGACCGCGTCGCTCAGCACTTTGTTGTGAGTGGTCTCGAACACATCCGGCCGGAAGTAGTGCTGTTTCCCGAACGTAGCCGTCTGGTATCCATGGTCGCGGAAGGCATGAGTCAGGGGCTGCCAGTCGCCCTCGTGGTCGTTGTTGCACATGACGCCCGACCGGTGCGGGCGTCGCCCGCTCAACAGCGCCACCCGCGCCGGCACGCACACCGGCGACGGCGTGACCGCCGTCTCGAACACGACCCCCTCGCCTGCCAACCGATCGAGGCACGGCGTCCTCGCCCACGGGCTGCCGTAGCAGCCCAGGGAATCGGTCCGCTGCTCGTCGGTCATCAGCCACAGAATGTTCGGGCGCTCAGTGGGCACGCTGGCCTCCTTGAACCGGTCGGACCGGTTGCTTGCTCAGATCTCCGTGGCGCATTCCCGCAGCAAGGTGATGTTATCCGCCAGCTTCTCCCGCGTGTCACCCTCACCGAAGTCCTCCGTGGCGAACCAGCCACCGTAGCCGGCGCTCTTGAGGGCCCTCAGAACGTGGCGCCAGTCGATGATGCCCTCGCGCATCCGGCACATCTCTCCGCGCCACTTCGCCTTCTCGGCGTCGTCGCTGACGCGAAGCCAGCGCGCGTTCTTCACGTGAACGTGGGCCAGGTAGGGGCCGAGCACACCGATGGAGAGCTCCGGCCGCTCCCAGCCCTCGTGCATCATGTTGCCGGGGTCGTAGATAGCCCCGACACTCTCGGGATTCCAGCGAGACAAGAAGCGGGCGGCCGTCGAGCCGCTCGGCGTCAGGCCATTGTGGTGCAGCTCGGCGAGGACGCGGACGCCGTAGCTCTTGGCCATCTCCACGACTGGGTCCCACTTCTTCTGCGCGTCCTCGATTGCTTCAAGGTACGACGTCTCGCCGCCCCAGCCCGGAGTCCCCACCCGCAGCATCGGCACGTCGATGGCCTTGGCTGCGGTCAGGCAGTCCTCGACCATGTCGAGCTTCGTGCAATCGAGATAGGTACCGAGCGTTGGGATCGCGAGGCTGTGAGCATCACTGAGCGCCCGCATGCGCTGGGCTTCCTCTGCGATGTTGCTGATGTCGAACGTGCAGATGTTGCCGTTCCAGAAGTTGCGGTCGTCGGGTATCTCTGCCGGCAGCGTCGTCACCCGCCACTCGGCGCCGTCGTATCCCAGGCGCTCGAGCTCAGCCGCCGCCTCCTCGGGCGTCAGGTCGTAGGTCTGGACGGTGAACACGCCGATCTTCAGTTCCATGACTCACTCCTGGTCTCTGGTCTGCTGAGAAGAGCCGTGCGACGAGCTTGCTCTACCGCGAGGTTGTCTTGTGACCGGAGGAAACCCTTCTCCCCGAGCCTCTGCGTGGGGCAGGCTTCCGGCACGTTACCGTTGAGCTGCCCCAGACGCCCGCAGGCTGGGAAGCCTGGGCCACGCAACGGCACCCTCTCCCAGTAAACTCCTCGCCCCTCCCCGGCGTCCGCATGAGTAGACGCCGCAGACAACAGCCTATCCGGACCAGGAGAAGCCCCGATGAATCGTCCGCTTGTCTATGTGGTTGCAGTCACGTGCATGGTCATGACGGCACTGCCATCCCAAGCTCAGTTCCAGTCTCGCAAGGGCAAAGCGGCCTGGGCCGGCGAGGCCATGAGGATGGCCAATATCCAGCACGAGCCCGAGATCTCGGAGGTAGTGGTCCTGGACCTTGCCGCCGATCAGTCCAACCCCGACCATGTCCGTCTGGCGACGGCCGTTCCGGAGGCGCTCGCGGCGTACCTGACCGAGGAGGACCTCGCGGACTCAGCGTCTCGTCGCGAGCAGGCGATCGAACTGGGCGACTATGGGCTGCCCGTGTTCGAGTCGGCCGACAAGGTCACGGACTTCGGCAAGGAGACCGAGGCCGACGCGATGGTCTGCGGCGACATCGCCCTGGTTGGCGATGCCACGCGTGTGCGGCTCGTGCTGGGAGAAATGGACCAGCTCGTTTTCTACCCGCCGATCAATGTGTACTGCAGCGACCCCACTGCCACCGAGGCGGTACAGGACCTTGCATGCCGGGCCATGCGCTCGCTGCTGAAGGCCGAAGACCTGCAGAAGGAGCTGGAGAGCGCGTGGAAGGAGCCGGCGGCGGCAGAGCTGCGGTTTGAGGCGCGACCGAACCTCTCTCGCGTTCGCGCCGGGCAGCCATCGACTGTCTTCGTGCGGCTCGAGTTTGCGGCCGGCGAGTTCGAAGTGGCTAACCGGAGCCCGCTCAACGTCGCCCTCGTGCTCGACCGCAGCGGCTCAATGAGCGGCGAGAAGATCGAGCAGGCGAAGCAGGCCGCCATTCGGGTCGTGCAGGGCTTGCAGGAGTCGGATCGGATTGCGTTTGTCTTCTACAACCATGAAGTTGAGACACCGATCCCCAGCCGGCAGTGCTCGAACCCCAAAGGCATCATCAAGGTCATCGAGCGCCTGGAGGCTGACGGCTACACGAATCTGGGTGGAGGGCTGAGGGAGGGCTACAAACAGGCACGCAGGTCCCGCGATCCTGAGCTCGTCAACCGCACCATCCTTATCTCCGATGGTCTGGCGAACCGCGGTGAGACCAATCCCGAAACCCTGGCGAGCTGGGCCAGACGACAGTACGAGGAGGATCTGTCCACCTCCACGATAGGCATCGGCACCGACTACGACGCGGCCCTCATGGAGAAGATCGCCGTCGGCGGGAACGGCGGCTATTACTACGTCCAGACACCTGAGAGCATCAATGACATCATCGCGCGTGAGTTCGCCTCGCTGTTCGCAACCGTTGCGGAGGGGTGTCGCCTGCGCCTGGATCTCGCGGAAGGGGCGAAGCTCGAGAAGGTCTTCGGCTTTGAAGTGGAGCGGGACGGCGACTCGCATGCCGTTGATGTCCCCACGCTCCGCAGTCGCGACCGCAAGTTCCTCATCGCCAAGCTGTTTCTCCCGGCGCTCGAGGCAGGCCAACACGAGATCGCGCGGGCACGCATCGACTACCAGGACGCTCTGGAAGACGGCCAGCCGGCCAAGCGCACGACGAAGCTCGTCATCGAGGCCACGAACGACACGGGCCTTGGTGATATCAACTGGGATGTGCAACTCGACGCGGAGGAGCTGGCCACCGCCGACACGATGACCGAGATCGCGGAACGCCTCGACAAGGGGGACCGGGAGGGCGCGATCGCGCTGATCCATGGCCGTATCCTGGAGTTGGCTGGAATGAGCCTCCAGACGATGGATCTCCGCAGCCAGGTGCAGTGCAACATCCTGGACGGTCTCATTGTGCTGATCGAGGAGGGCACCGATCCAGAGAGTCTAAGCTATGCGGCCAACAACGCCCAGAGCATCGCGTACGGCGGCCTGGGGGCGAACATGAACTACCAGGGCCTCGGCGCGCAGCGAGGCCTGGCCGCCGACGCGGCGATGATGCCCGGAATGCAGATGGGCGGCGGCGCCGGCGGCTTCGGTGGCAAGCGGCAGCAGTAGCCTTCGTGGGGCAGGCGCCCTGCCTGCCGATGTTCGCCACGTTCTGATGTCGGGGTCCCTGCGCCGACACGAGACTGCCATTCGGTCTTTGTCGTTGCTCCCCCCTGTACTTGCAGGCTCCTCAGGCTGCGGGGGCGAATGCGCCGCAGAGAAGGGCGTACGCCCTCGCCAGCCCGAGGAGAGATGCCCGTGCCCGCGACTGCCCTCGTGCTCCCGGCCCTTGTGATCGTCTGCCTGCTGCTGGCGGGCGGCGGGAGCTCGGCCGGCGCCGACGAGCCCATCTCCGTCAGTGGCCTCTACCCCCATCTGGCCGTCAGCAACCACCAGAACGAGTGCGGCATCGGCGCCGTCGTTCCATGGGCCGGGAAGCTCTGGTACCTGACCTACTCACCCCATGAACCCGACGGCAGCGACGACAGGCTGTACGAACTCACCGAGGACCTCGAGGCGCGCGTTCGCCCCGAGAGCCTTGGCGGCACGCCCGCCAACCGCATGATCCATCGGGAATCCAACCAGCTCAGCATTGGGCCTTACTTGATCGACTCCGAGGGTCGCGTACGTGCGATCGACTACGAGACGATGCACGGCCGCCCCACGGCGACCCTCCGCCACCTGACCGACCCCGCGAACAGGATCTACGTTTTCGGGATGGAGGGCCACTTCTACGAGGTTGACGTCCACACTCTCGAGGTGCGCCGGCTCTATGGCGACCACCCGGCGGTCGGCTCCCACGGCAAAGGCGGCTACACCGGCCAGGGCCGGGCGGTGCTGGCCAACAACGGCGAGTGGGGCTGGCATGGGCAGTGGCTGAAGGACCACAGCTACGACGCCCCGACAGGGGCGCTGCTTGAGTGGGACGGGAGCGAGTTCAACGTCGTTGACCGCCGGCAGTTCTGTGAAGTCACGGGTCCCGGAGGCATCTATGGCGCCCCTGACGCCGATTCACCGGTCTGGGCCACCGGCTGGGACAAGCGGTCGCTCATTCTCAAGCTCCTCGATGGCGGGAACTGGTACACCTTCCGCCTGCCAAAGGCCAGCCACACGTATGACGGCGGCCACGGCTGGCACACCGAATGGCCGCGCATCCGCGAGGTTGCGCCCGACCTCCTGCTGATGACGATGCACGGGATGTTCTACGACTTCCCGAAGGCCTTCAGCGCAGGGGCAACGGGGGGCCTTCGCCCGATCTCCTCCTACCTGAAGATGGTGGTCGACTTCTGCACGTGGAACGATCGGCTCGTGTTGGCATGCAACGATGCGTCACGAATGGGCAACCCCTTGGTCAACCAGCCCAGCTCCAACCTGTGGTTCGGCCAACTGGCAGACCTCCACACCTTCAGTGCGCCCTGCGGCTGGGGCGGGCCGTGGCTGAACGATCCCGTTGAGGGCGACACGCCGTCCGACCCGTTCCTATTCGCGGGCTTCCGGAAGCGCGTGGTGCACCTCAGCCACGACGAGGAGGAGCCGGTCACCTTCAGCCTGGAGCTCGACGCCAGGGGCGACGGCAACTGGGAGAAGTACCGTGCAGTCGAGGTCCCGGCCAGGGGCTACGCGTATCACGTCTTTCCGGACTCCGCGCGCGGGGAATGGGTGCGTATCCGCACTGACGGCAACTGCAGCGGGGCGAGTGCGTTCTTCCACTACCTCCCGTCCACGCACCACGGAACCGGCGACCGCGCGCTCTTCCGCAGCCTGGCGCCGATCGACCAGCCAGCCGCCCGGACCACCGGCATCATCCGCCCGCGGGGAGGGGACCTGGGCACGCTGCACTTCCTCGCAGACCGTGTCGGTGGTGATGGAAGTGTTGAGCGGGTCGGCTACTACGAGATCGGGCCTGACATGCATCTCCGCCCCACCGACGACGAGCAGGCCGCCCGTTGGCTGGAGGGAAAGGCCCCGCTGACGGACGCGGACTTCGAGATCGACCAAGCGTCGGTCATTGTGACCGACGAGAGCGGCGCTCGATGGCGGCTACCGAAGAGCCACCCCGCGTACGACCGGGCCTGGCCCGAGGGCTGGCCCCGGGGAATCCGCGAAGTAGTGACCGAGCGGAGCCTGCTGAACTGCCACGGTACGTTCTATGAGCTCCCGCGCGACTCATCGGGTGGCCTGGCCGCCATTCGGCCCGTCTGCACGCACAACCGGCACATCGCCGACTTCTGCTCCTGGCGGGGGATGCTCGTCATAGCGGGCAACCTGGCCGATGCGAAGCCCGACGGGCACTACTTCGCTTCGGACGATGGAAAGGTCGGCCTCTGGTTCGGCAACGTCGATGACCTCTGGAAGCTCGGCAAGCCACGCGGCCACGGCGGGCCGTGGAAGGACACGCCCGTTCAGGCGGGAGAGCCGTCCGACGCCTACCTGATGACGGGCTTTGACCGGAAGACACTGGAGCTTTGGCACGACTCTGACGAGCCAATCGAGGTCGCGGCCGAGGTCGACTTCGCAGCCACCGGCGACTGGCACGCCTACGAACGCATCGTCGTGCCGTCAGGCGAGAAGGCCGTTCACCACTTCCCTGATGGCTACGGCGCCCATTGGGTCCGCCTGCTCGCGAGCCGGGACTGCACCGCGACGGCGTGGCTGACGTACGAGTGAGCCGTGACGACCATGCAGCCGCAGTCCGAGGGAGCAACCATGACGCGGACCACATGGACCTGGCACCTGGCAGCGCTTCTGGCAGCCGCCCGTTCCGCTGGCTGCGCCCAATCGCGCTACCCCGACCGCTGGGTGTACGTCTCCCGCAGCCTGACGAGAGACGAGCACGTGCAAGAGGTCGGCGAGATCGTCTCCACCGCGGCAGAGCACGGCCTCAACGGCATGCTCTTCGCCGCTGGCCTCGATGCCCTCATGCGCTGGGACGACGAGCGCCTGCAGCGCCTGGAGCAGGTCAAGCAGATCTGTGCCGACGCGAGCGTTGAGATCATCCCGCTCGGCTTCTCCGTGGGCTACGGGGGATCGGTCCTCGGGCACAACCCCAACCTCGCTGCCGGTCTGCCGGTCAAGGACGCGCTGTTTGAGGTGCACGGCAGCGAGGCTCACCTCGCTGCCGATCCACCGATCAGCATCGAAAACGGTGGCTTCGAGGAGTTCGCAGGAGACCAGTTCACCGGCTTCCGGTTCCACGACAAGCCGGGCGAGGTCTCCTTCGTCGACCAGCACGCGTTCCACGGTGGTCAAGCGGCCATCCGCTTCCAGGACTTCGGGGGCGATCAGCACGGCCACGCCCGTGTGATGGCTACGGCCAAGGTAAGACCCTTCGCCCACTACGCCTTCAGTTGCTGGCTCAAGACGGAGAGCCTGCAGCCTGTGTCCGCTCTGGCTCTGCAGGTCTACGCCGAGGACCGAGCTCTCGTCAGCCGTAGGCCCTCCCTCGAGCCCACCCACGACTGGACGCAGGTCGTCCTGACCTTCAACAGCGGCGACAACGAGGAGTTGCGGTTCTACACGGGCCTGTGGGGCGGCCGATCGGGCAAGCTCTGGATCGACGACATGGAACTGGAAGAGGTTGGCCTGCGCGGCGTGCTGCGCCGTCCGGGCACGCCGGTGAGCGTTAGCAGCGAGAACGGCGAGACGGTGTACGAGGAGGGGACGGACTTCGCCGAGATCGTCGATCCCGAGCTTCACGACTTCGGCGGCCACCACGCTGACCCGCCGCTGAAGCTCCTGCCCGGCAGTCGTATCAAGGACGGCGACCGCCTGCGCGTCAGCTTCTACCACGCCGCGGCTATCGGTAGCGGCCAGGTCAGCGTCTGCATGTCAGAGCCCGAGCTCTACGACTACTGGCGGGAGTCGGTTCGCTCGATCCACGAGCGCCTCGGCTCGCAGAAGTACTTCCTGAGCATGGACGAGATCCGGGCCGGCGGAAGCTGCGCCGCCTGCCAGGCCAGGAACATGACGATGGGGGAGATCCTGGGAGACTGCATCACCAAGCAGTGCCAGATCATCCGCGAGATCAACTCGAAGGCGACGATCTACCTCTGGTCGGACATGCTCGATCCCAACCACAACGCCCATGGCGATTACTACCTGGTCGAGGGCGACTTCACCGGCTCGTGGGAGCACATCCCGAAAGACGTGGTCATCGTCTGCTGGTACCACAAGCAGCGAGAGCCCAGTCTCAAGTTCTTCTCCGACCTGGGATTTGAGACGCTGGCCGGGGCGTACTACGATGGCGACACGCTGGACAACCCGAGGGATTGGCTCGATGCCCTCGCCACGACCCCTCGCGCCCGGGGAATCATGTACACGACCTGGCGGAACAAGTACGACCTACTGGCCGGTTTCGGGGACCTGGTGAGCGGCTACTGACGGCCCCGCAGGCCATGGAGGAGGGGAGGTACTCTCCCCTTAGAGGCCGGGCGGAGGCCCCGCCAGGCGATGTGCCTCGACGTTGCGGAAGCGCACGATCGACCCTTCCCCGCCGAAGTTCCGGCCACGCAGCGCGAATTCCATCGGGATGCCGCGCGGATTGTCGAACTCGATCTCCGCCCCGGAGAGGACCGACTCTCCGTTTACCCGCAGGATCGCCCGGCCCTGCCAGACCTGGAGGTGGAAGGTGGCGGCGGTGCCGAAGGGTGTCTCTCTCACGTGATGGGAGACGAAGACCTGGCCGTTCTCCGGGTCAAAGCCGGCGTTGACCCACCTGGACGTGGCCCCCCGCCGGTAGTAGAGGCAGATCGTCGCGTTCGCGTCGGTCCCCGTTGGCGGAAGCTCAACCTCGCCCCGCACCTCGTAGTCACCCTCGATGCGCCCGGTGAATAGAAGCGTCGTGAAGTCGGTGCCCGGCAGCAAACTCACGCTCCCGTCGTCTTCGACCACCCACTTGTCTGAGAACTTCTCCCAGCCCGCGAGGTCGGAGTCGGGCAGCATAGTCACCCATGCGCCACCGTAGAAGGCACTCTCCGTCCGCAAGGCCGTAAGGCGATTAGCAATGTGGGCCGCTGCGTATGGCTCGTCGATCTCGTCCTGCAGGGCCTCGAACAGCGCCAGCGCCTCTGCCAGAGCTCGCTCCCCGTAGAGCTGTTCCGCACTCTCGATCTCCTCCGCCTGCGGTCCCGTCAGGGCATAGACCTGGGCCCTCGCTCTGTCGAGCGACAGGTAGAACCGGCGGCTGAACCCCTCCGGGTCGGCCTCGTCGCCCAACTCCCCGAGGAGTCGCCGCGCTTCGTGGAACCGGCCGCCGCGCCAGGCCACGGCGGCCCACTCGGTCTTCAAGCGCGCATGCCTGGCTTCGTGGAGGGGCTCCTCGAGCATGCGCCCGAAGAGCGTGTCCGTCTTCAGTTCGACATCCGGTCGTTCCCAGAGGTCCGAGATCCCCTCCTTCTCGGCAATCTGCCAGACGGTCGTGAAGTAGTAGTAGGGGACTTCGGTGTCGAAGCGCTCAGTCATCAGGCATTCAACAGCGAATTTGTACATCTCGTTCGTGCCGCCACCCCACCGGGGACGCAGGAAGTAGACATAGCTGTCGTAGGCGCCCGGGTAGTCGATCTGGGCAGCAATCGCGCGGTCGAACCAGTCTCTGGGCGACAGTTCATCGTCCAGCGATCCTGCGGCGGTCACGGTGATCATCTTGGCGGCGGCCTCGGGGTACTCAGGGTGCAGCTCCCAGGCCTTGGTGAGGTGGTCTCGGGCCAGCCCGAGGTGCTCCCCGAATCCCTTCCAGCCTTCCTCGGTCACGTCGTCCGCCCAGCCCGTCCCGCGCGCCTCCCAGGCGGCGGAGATGTGGTAGAGGCCTGCCACCATGCTGGCCAACCACGGGTGAGCCTCGGGGTTGCCGCTGACGGCCTCGTGGAACTCCTGCTCCCACCCGTTGAGTTCGCTCTCGAGCGCCCCTTCGATCTGGAAGAAGAGAACGCGTTGGTACTCCTCGGCCACGTCGGCCTCGCCAGCGCCTGCCGCGAGCCACTCGATGGCCAGACTGCGCCACGAGTCGGATTCCCCCGACTTCTCTCCGCCGAGCGCATCGCACAGCCTTGCGAGCCGCATTGAGGCGCCCCACATGCGGCTCTTGGGGTACTCGCTCGCCGGGTACCCCTCCACGGCTCGTCGCACATACGCCTCGGCTGACTCCCGATCGCCGAGGAGATCGCGAACGGCCCCGACGCAGTAGAGCACGAGCGGGTCATCGCACTGGGTCGCGGCGAGGGCGTCGGCCGCCTGCGCGAGTTCCTGATCGGGCAGCTTCCGGCTCGGATCCGAGAACTGCTCGGCGACGAGGGTCAGCAGCGCGAGCGCGGACGCGTCCCACGCCGGGTCACGCTTCCCAACTTCGCCATACGCCTCGACCATCGTGAGATGGTTCCAGACCGAGCAGAGAGCCCAGAAGTCGTGCATCGTGGACTCGCCGCGCACAGGCCCACCCAGTTCCTGCGCCTCGACCGCGGCCCCCCGGAGACCCGTCCCCGGTACGGGCCACGGCACCCGCCACCCGAATAGCAGAGCCCCGCCCACTGCGACACCAATGACTGTCGCTGTGACAGTCCGCTGACGTCGTCTGACCAGCACTTCGTCCACCCCCTTCGTACCAGCGGCTCTCCCGCGGCTGCTGTCAAGAGAGACTGTCAGTCCGCCTCGTCAGCGTCCGCCGCGGCCTTGTGCGCAGCCTCGTACAGTTCCCACTCCCCCATCTCCTTGCCATGGCTCTCGGCTTCTGACACGAGGAGCATCTTCGTGGGCGGCGCCTCCGTGGTGATCGCCATCCTCACAATGCGGCCCCAGATGCCCGGATGCGTGAAGGTGTAGCCCCGGGAGCCGTCTGGCTCCGGCCAGCCCGTCTTCGAGCCATAGAAGGTGACGTGGAGCATCTCGTGCGTCCAGGAGATCGCGAAGTCGATGTCCGGATAGGCCTTCTGCAGCTTCGCAAGCAGCGCCTTCGCCGGCGCTTCGTATCCCGAGTCAGCGGAGAAGTGGCCGCGGCGCAGGTCCTCAGGCGGCTTCGGCGTGAAGACCATCTGGCCGGGCTCGTACTGGTCCCAGTCCGCCGGGCTCGTGAACCAGATGCCATCTTCCTGCTTGGCGGACAGCTCGAAGGCCTTCGTGGGCGGGGCGTCGGCTGCGAGGCAGACCGTCAGTACGTCGGCCGCGAGGTTCGTCGGTTCGCCGTCGTCGCCCAGGCGCGTCTCAGTGGCAGCCTCGTAGGAGACGCCGTGGATACTGATGTGCAGCCGGTGGGCATTCCACGCGATGCCGAAGTCGGCATCGGGGAAGGCCGAGCGCAGGTCTACGAGCAGTCGTTGGGCGGCTCTGGCGTAGTCGGGACTTGCTTCGACCTTCCCCGGCGGCAGCTCCTCCAGGTCGGCGGGGTCTGGGGGAACGGTTGCATCGGCGACGGGCGCCGGACCGGAGAGCTGTTGTTTGGGCTTCGAGCAGCCAGCCAAGAGGACGGCGATGAGGACGAGCATAGGCGCACGCTTCATCTGATCTTCCCCCTCTTCAACCCCTCATCTACTGTCGTCATGACGACCGAACTCAAGCTGCGTCAGGGGCGCCCCTGGTCACACATGCGACCTATGGCTTCACCGCCACTTCACCGCCCTGGTCCGTCGGCTTCTCGGCAGCGGCCAGGATGCGGATGATTACGAGTGTGTCCTCGGGCGGCACCGCCTTCTCGCCGGTCTCGATGTGCGGCTGAGTGTAGGCCGGCCGGTTCAGATGGATCGACCTGTCGGAGATAGACAGCGGCCAGCCGGCTACCGCCCGCGACCACCGATGCAGTACGTGCACGCCCGGT
>CBFDAZ010000023.1:0-18932 GCA_965602825.1 uncultured bacterium | reverse complement strand
AGGCGGGTACTCGCTAGCGCGAGGCAACTCGGGTGCAGCATCGGGGCTCAGGTCGGCGTGAGTAGCTGCGGGGATCGGCTCGGGCTCTGGCAGGGGATCGGGTGCCGGCAGCGTCCATCGCCGGCCTCCGAGAGCGGGGCCGAAGAGCGCCTGGTCCGTCGCCCTCGCCGCTTCCGCGGCCGAAGCCGCTCGCCGGGCGTAGAGTTCAGCCAGTTCCCTGAACGCCGCCGTCGCGGTCTCGTGCGACGCGCCCTCGGGAATCCGAAGACGGTCCCGAGTGCGGCTGCCCGCAAGGGCCAGGGCCGTGGTCAGTTCGCCCATCGGGTCTATTGCGGCCGGATAGGCAAAGGCGACTACATTCCAGGTCCGCCGCATGACCAGCCGCACGCGAACCCGGGGGCAAGCGGCCCTCCGGCCCCATCTCGCTCCGCCCACGCTGCCGGTTGAGCCCGGAGCGTCCGCCTGGGCGGCCTCGACCTCCGAGATCCACCGGCCACGCCACAGGATCCCCCGCTCCACATCCACGATCTGCTCGAGAAGGATCTTCGGTCGCAGGAAGGACATCCCCAGACGGATGTAGCCATCGCCCAAGGCCACCCAGGCGCAGGTGGCCGGTCTTTCGGCTTCGGGTTTGAGGCCCTTCAGGATGGCAGCGATGAGGGGCGCGATCAGGATCGGTACCAGCGCCGACAGCGCGGTGGACAAGCCCTGCATATCGTCGCCAGCGAGGTACCTGTGGAACAGGACGATCATGCCGCCCACTGTCGGCGCCAGCACGGCGAGGGTGAAGGGCCACGCGCCTTCCCGGAACTGCGACAGCAGCGAGGCACGGAAGACCCGCTCCCGAAACCGGGGCCAGCCCTCGTGCGTAGACGCCGGCCGCCCCCACGGGCCACCCGACAGTGGCGGAGTCCGGGTCACGCCTCCAGGATCGCTTCCACGCATGCCACGGCGTTCTCGGTTGGGACGTCCGGCAGGATGGGCTTCGTGGGGGACAGGATGAAGCCCCCGTCCCGCCCGAGTTCCTCCTTCAGCCGTCGGATCTCGCTGCGGATCGCCTCCGGCGTGCCTCTTGGCAGGAGTTCCTGGGTCCCGATCCCACCTTCCAGAGTGATGTCCCCACCATGCTCTCGCTTCATGGCGTAGACGTCCTGTGCTTCGGGTTGGAGCGGGTTGTAGATGTCCACACCAATCTCGATGAGATCCTCGATGATGGGCGAGACGTCGCCACAACAATGGATGTGCACATACTTCCCATGCTCGTGAGCTCGGCCGTACATCTGCTTGAGCCGGGGTTTCAGAACGCGGCGCCAGTGCGGGGTCCCCATCAGCAAACCCTTCTGCGCCCCGAAGTCATCGCCAAATCCCAGCGCCTCCACTGGCAGCGTCGCCAGCCGGTCAATCAAGGGGAAGTGCAGCTCCATAAGACCGTCGAACAGCTCGTCGATGAACTTCGGGTTCTCCACAAAGTCAGCGAGTAGGTCCTCCATCCCTCGCAAGCACCAGGCACGCTCGAAGAAGAGCAAGCCCATGTTCGCCACCCGGAACGCGTGCCCGTTGGCCGCCGACCACTCCCGGTTCCGCTCCAACTCCTCGTCCGGCAACAGGGCGGGCCACTCGTAGCCCTGAAGGGATGGTCCCTTAAGCGGCAGGTCAACGCTATGGAAGATGCTCCCCTGCCTCCAGCGGACGCCAAACCGATCCGTCCACTCGCCCTTTCGGGGCCGTTCGCCGGCCCAGTCCACACCACAAGAGATAACGTGATTCTGGACGCGCGACCGCCACTCGGGGCCGCCGTAGTGCTCGTCGAGCCGCCCCGCGGGGTCTGGATCGATCGGGATGTTGTAAGGGACGATGTCGGGTTCTTGATGCTGCAGAGCCAGCAAGACGCGCTCTCTTGGTGTCACTGGCAGCCCCCTGGGAGGTAGTGACTGGCTTGCCGATTCGTCCGGCGCCGGAGCGATTCCTGCCCGGTCCCGGCGCCGCACAGCGGCTGCCCGTCACGACCTCGAGAGGCGCCCCGCACCAGCGGCCGGCGCTCGCCCCCAGCATCAGCCGCGTACCGGTGCCAAATCACGGAAGGGCGTAGGTTCCCGGGGGAGGAACATCAGGTTGAGACGCATCAAGTACTCAGCCGGGAGGCCACAGCATGCGACCTACGACCGTCCTCATCGTTCTCCTCACCCTCGGCATCGCCATGACCGTCGGCGCCCAGACTGGCCAAGAGCAAGCACTCATCACCAACGGCGGCTTCGAGGACGGCTTCGAGGGGTGGACACCCGACGCGAATTACGACCTTGTGACCGACGCGGGTGCCGCACATACCGGCCAGACCTGCGTGACGGGCGAGGTCACCGAACCCAACACGCATCTGACCCTGGCTCGCCAGTTCGACCTGAAGGCTGGCGCGCTCTACACACTCACCGTGTGGGCCCGAGGGACGAACCGTACCAAGATCGCCGTGTGGCGCACGACCGATGCCGGTGCCAGGGAGAACGTAGCTCAATGGCAGGACCAGCGACCTCAGTGGCGCGCCAATCAGGCTGTGTTTGGCGTGGAAACCACCGGCAGGTGGACGCTCGAGCTGATCGCCCCCTCCTCCCACGCGTCTCCCGCAGGCCGCGTCTGGCTCGACGACATTCAGTTGACCGAGACGGACGTCCCGCCGCCCATTGACCTATCCCGAGGCGAGGGCTTCAACGACTTCCCGACCATGGTGCGGGCGGGTGATGGCCTCTATTGCGCATGGATCTCGTTCCGCGATGGCAGCGACACCCTCCAGGTCGCCCGCACGACACTTGTCGGCGAGATCGAGCAGACGTGGCAGGTGGTGGGTGGCGAAGACACCTACGTCCTGTACCCCTACCTCGTCCCCGACGGGGAGAACGCTTGGTTGCTGTATGCCGCTGAGACGGCCGGCAACTGGGACATCCACGCCGCGCGTGTGACGCCGTCATCCGTCGATAAGCCAATCCGCCTTTCGGAGCAGCCGGGGGCAGACGTCAAGCCCAAAGGCACGGTCTATGAGGGCGCCCTGTGGGTCGCCTGGGAGTCGAGCATGGAGGGCAAGCGGCAGATCTTCGTGGCCTCCCTGCGGGATGGCAGGCCCCAGTCCGTGACCTCAGTCGCCGGGCCGGCCGACGCTAACGCCTACGAGCCGTGCCTGGCAGCAGCCGAGGGCGGCCCACTGGTGTGTGCGTGGTCCATCTATGCGGATGGCAACAACGACATTGCCGTCGCTCGGCACGACGGGAAGCAATGGGGTCAGCTACAGCGCCTGACCAGTGCCCCAACCATCGACCGTCATGTGACCCTCTGCCCGGCGGGCCGGGACTTGTGGATTGCCTGGGAGAACGCCAACTCGAACGCGTATAAGGTCGGCGCGAGCAACCTGCGGAGGCTGGCGGTCGCCAAGCTCACGGCTGAGGGGGTCATGGCGCCGATGTGCCTGAAGAGCAGTCCGCTCTGGAAGTGGAGCGAGGCCGCAGAGCTCCTCGTGGACGACGTGGGGCGGCTGTGGGTCGCTTGCCTCCGTCCTCGTGACAGGAACTCGGGATGGGATGCCTTTGCCCACTGTCTCACCGGCGACTCCTGCTCCACTGCCTATCGGGTGAGCACGAAGAAGGGAATGGACCGCCCACTGTCCCTCGCCCTCGCCGACGGCAAGCTGATCGTGGGCTTCCAGGGCGACAACATCCCCAATAGCTGGCCATCAATCGAAGAGACAGTCAAGAGCGAGAGCGGGACCTACCTCGCAATACTCGATGTCGCCGATGCGCCGGCGCCTCAGCCGATCGCCCTCGAACCGTACGTGGAGCCTGATGACGCGTACGAGGCGGGCGGACTCCGCGTCGCCCGGGGCGAAGAGCAGCCTACGCGGTCGATAGAGTACCAGGGCGAGACGCTCCGCCTTTACTATGGCGACCTGCACGAGCACACCGATGTTTCGGTATGTAACCGCACCGGGGATCAGTCGGTAGACGAGAGTTACGAGTCGATGCGCGACATCTGCCGCTATGACTTCGCTGCGGCTACCGACCACGGCTACAACATCAACGCCTCCCTCTGGAACTACCTGGCCAAGCTCGTCCGATCGAACAACGATCCCGGCCGCTTCCTCACGTTCCTGGGCGAGGAATGGACGTCGAGTATCGAGGAGTATAGCGACAAGTACCCCGAGGGGTTCTACGGTCACCGCAACCTCATCCTGGAAGACCCGTACTGGCCGTGGTGGTATAACTCTCGCGACCGGTCCCGGCCCACCCAACTGTGGAGCCGGTTGGCCGATGAGGGCGCAAGCTTCGTGCACATTCCACACCAGCTCGCCGACACGGGCAACGTGCCAGTTGACTGGGGTGAGGTGAACGAAGCGGCCCAACCAGTGGCGGAGATCTTCCAGGCGCGCGGCTCCTACGAGTACGAGGGCACTCCCCGGCAAGCCGGCAGGACGCTGACGGGCAGCTTCATTCAAGACGCATGGGCCAAGGGCGTCGTGATCGGGATTATCGCCAGCCCCGACCACGGCGGCGGGATGGGCAAGGCAGCCGTCTTCGCGCCCGAGCTTTCGCGAGGGGCGATTCTGGACGCAATCCGACAGCGACATACATACGGCACGACGGCCGCCAAGATCCTCCTCGATGTGCGTGTGGACGGCCATCTCATGGGTGAGAAGATCAGGCGCAACCAAGCGCGTCCCGTCACGATCGACGTCAAGGCCGTCTGCCCGGCTGACATCCAGCGTATCGACATCTGCCGGAACAACGAGTTCATCGCCACCAAAGAGGGCGAGGGAACCGAGGCCGAGTTCGCTTTCCAGGACACCGACCCTCTCACGGAACCAAGCTACTACTACGTCCGCGTCATCCTGCAGGACGAAGAGATCGCGTGGTCGTCGCCCGTCTGGTTGCAGCCAGGGTAGACCCCGTCAGATCGCAGCCGCGGCGCTCTGTAACGCAGTCCGGTGAAGGTCGACATGGCACCTTCGGCTTGGGTCCATCGTGCCTGGCTACGCGCAGTGGCCTGGCTTCGCCACTCGAAGACCGCCGGGCCCCTCTCGCTCGCCGTCATCGTCGGCGCCGGTGCGGGGCTGGGGGCGGTTGCCTTCCGGTTCATGGTGGCCATGACCCACAACGTGTTCTTCGGTGCCGCCGGGCACTGGCTGTCCTCTCTGGGCCCGTTCCGATACGCCGTCGTTCCCGCGATTGGCGGACTCCTGGTGGGCCTGATCGTGCGCTTCATTGCGCCCGAGGCCCAGGGTCCCGGAGTGGCCCACGTCATCATGGCGGTCGTCAGAAGACGCAGCCGCATCCGGCCCCACGTCTCGCTTGCGAAGTCGATCTCGTCCGCTCTGTGCATTGGCACCGGGGGCTCGGCCGGCCGCGAGGGGCCCATCGTCCAGATTGCGTCATCACTTGGTTCCAGCATCGGCCAGCTCTTCCGTCAGCCTGAGCCGCGGCTTCGGCTCCTCGTCGGCTGTGGCGCAGCAGCGGGAACGGCGGCTACCTTCAATGTACCGCTGGCAGGGGCGATGTTCGCCCTGGAGGTCATCCTCCGCGACTTCGGAGTACGCTGCTTCGGCCTCGTCATCGTCTCCTCAGCCACCGCAACGGTAGTCGCCCGCGCGACCCTGGGCGACGCTCCCGCCTTCCCCGTCCCGCCGTACAAGGTTGCCAGCCCGGCCGAGCTTCCTCTGTACTTCCTCCTGGGTCTCCTCGCAGCAGTCGTGGGCACCGCCTTCGTGAAGGTGCTGTACGCAGCCGAGGACGTAGCCCGAGCGCTCCGAATGGCCCCCTGGCTCAAACCGGCAGCCGCCGGACTCCTCGTGGGGCTCATCGGTGTGACCTTCCCCGAGGTCATGGGAGTCGGCTATGCGACCACCGAAGCCGCCCTCTGGGGCCGCTTGGACGTGGCGCTCTGCGCAACACTCCTGGTGGTGAAACTGGTCGCGACCTCGTTGACGATCGGGTCCGGCTCTTCCGGTGGCGTCTTCGGGCCCTCGCTCTTCATCGGCGCCATGCTCGGGACCACGTTCGGTGCCGCCGCACACCACGTCTTCCCCAGCTTCACGGCTTCCTCCGGCGCCTACGCATTGGTCGGCATGGGGGCCCTGTTTGCCGGCGCCGCCCGAGCGCCCGTCACGTCCGTTCTCATGTTATTCGAGATGACCGGCGACTACCGGATCATCATCCCGCTGATGTGTGCCGTTGTGACCAGTGCTCTGATCTCGGAGCGCCTCTCGAGGGACGACATCTACACCACCAGACTACGCAGACACGGCATGGACGTCGAGAGAGGCTTGCCGGGCGATCCCCTGGATACGGTCACCGTTGCGCAGGTGATGACGACGAAGCTCGACGTCGTGCCGACGAGCATGGGCCTGGACGAGCTATCCGAGCTCTTCACCGAGACCGGACACCATGGCTTCCCCGTGGTGGACGAAGAGGGCCTGCTGTTCGGAGTCGTGACGCTGTCCGACCTGGCAGGCGCGGCCGACCGCGGCAGCGAGGGCATGGCGGTCGGGGACATCGCGACCTCCCAGCCGATAGTGTGCTATCCCCACCAGACGCTGCGTGAAGCCCTGCGAAAAGTGGGTGAGCTCAACCTGGGCAGGCTGCCCGTCGTTGACCGGGTGGACCGGCGTCGCCTGGTAGGCATCCTGCGGCGGCACGACATCATCCGTGCCTACACACGCGCTGCCAGTGGCCTGCCGATTGACCAGGACTCCCCCGCGGGACGGAAATGAGGGCCGTATGCCCACGCATGATACGCCCAGAGGCGGTGCGATCTGCCAGTCTGCGCCCCGCGTGTTCACCCGTCGTCGCTTCGTACAGCAGGCCTCCCAGGCCGTACTGGCCGCGGGCGCCGCGCTGGGTGCAGCGTCAGCACAAGAGAAAGGAACCACCGTGCCCAAGCAACGTCAACCGAACCTGGTATACGTCTTCCCCGATCAGATGCGAGCCCAGGCGTGCGGCTTCATGGGCAACGATCAAGTCCGAACACCGAACCTGGACCGGACCGCACAACAGGGAGTGGTATTCACCCACGCCGTATCGACGTGCCCCGTATGCACGCCCTATCGGGCGGCCCTCCTGACCGGCCGCTACCCGCTGAGCAACGGCATGACGCTCAACGACGTCCGCTTACCCGTCACCGAGCGCTCCATCGCCCACTGCTTCCAGGATGCCGGCTACCAGACCGCCTATATCGGCAAATGGCACCTCGACGGCCAGCACCGCGGGGGCTTCACGCCTCCGGGGCCCCGACGGCAAGGCTTCGACAGCTTCTGGGCCGTCGCCAACTGCAACCACAACTACATGCACTCTTTCTACTTCCGCGATGAGCCGGAGCCCATCCGGATCGACGGTTACGACGCCGACCACCAGACCGACCTCGGCGTTCAGTGGATCCGTGACAACCACCACCGGGCGCCCTTCTGCCTCTTCATGTCATGGGGTCCGCCGCACGACCCGTGCCGCCTGATGCCTGAGGAGTACCTGGTCTACGACGACCAGGACCTGCGTCTGCGTCCGAATGCAACCACCGCGCGGCGCGAGGAGCTGGCGGGTTACTACTCTCACGTCACGGCGCTCGACCGCTGCTTCGGACGTCTCATGGACGTACTCGACGAGACCGGTAGCGCGGACGACACCATCGTCGTGTTCACCTCCGACCACGGCGACATGCTCGGCAGTCAGGGATGCCAGCGGAAGCAGAAGCCGTGGGACGAGTCCATCATGGTGCCGTTCCTCCTCCGATACCCGCGCGTTGTGCCGGCCGGTTGCCGTACGGACACGCTGATCAACGCGCCCGATGTGATGCCCACCTTGCTCTCGCTCGCGGGCTTACCGATCCCGGGCACGGTGGAGGGGACCGATCTTTCGCCGGCCGCCGTTGGCGGCCAACTGCCGAAGCCTCACTCCGCGTTCATCGGCAATCCAACGCCGTTCGTGGAGCCGATCCCCGAATGGCGGGGCATACGCACCAACCGGTATACCTACGTCCGCACGCTCGAAGGCCCCTGGCTGCTCTACGACAACTACGAAGACCCCTACCAGTTGACCAACCTCGCGGCAGACCCGGCGCGAGCCGCGCTGCGGGAGGAGTTGGATGAGGAACTCCGCGACTGGCTGCAGCGGCTGGATGACGACTTCCAGCCCCGCCACGTCTACTGGGAGCGCTTCGGGTACACGGTTGACAAGCGCTTCCAGATGCCTTATGACAATACCGTCGGCAGCTTCGAGACATGAGCCGCAGCCGACGAGACACTATCGCACGCAATGAACGGCGCGCACGCCGGACCCGACCGGTCCGGCGTTCTCTTAAGCGGACAGCGGCGCCCGTCTGCGCCGACCGTCTGCGAAGTCATCCGAGGTGAATCTGCCCATGCTCTCCATACTGGAGATACTCGCTGGCGATGCGACCTGCACCGCGAAGGAGATCGCCATTCGTCTGGGGACGGATGAAGCGGAGGTAGCGGCCAAGATCAAGGAACTGGAGAAGGACCACGTTATCCTGGGCTATCACGCCATTGTGGACTGGTCCCGCATTGGCGACGACCGCGACACGCCCGTCTTTGCGTTCATCGAGGTGCGGGCCAGCCCCGAACGGGGCATGGGCTTCGACCGACTGGCGGACCACATTGCCGGCTTCGACGAGGTGCACTCGGTTCACCTCATCTCGGGAACGCACGACCTGAACGTAGTGATCCAGGGCCGCGACTTCCGCGAGGTCGCTCTCTTTGTAGCTGAGAAGCTGGCCCCACTTCCGCAGGTGCAAAGCACCGCCACCTCGTTCGTCCTCAAGAGCTACAAGCTGGAGGGCACGATCCTGGCCAAGGACGACACCGATCGGAGGCTTCCGGTCAGCCCATGACGCCCAGCAAGCGACCGCATGTGGCCCGGGACATAGCCGATCTGCCTCCATCGGGGATCAGGGAGTTCTTCGAGGTCGTCAGGACCCTTGAGAACGTCATCAGCCTCGGCGTCGGCGAGCCGGACTTCGCGACTCCGTGGCACATCTGCGACGAGGTCTACGATTCCCTCCGGCACGGCTTCACATCGTACACCTCGAACAGCGGGCTTATCGAGCTGCGACAGGAGATCTCGGGGCTGCTCGGGCGTCTCTACGGCGCCGAGTACAACCCGGAGCACCAGATTCTCGTCACTGTCGGCGTCAGCGAGGCGCTGGACCTGGCCCTGCGAGCCACCATCGAGCCGGGTGATGAAGTCATCATTCCCGACCCCTGCTTTGTATCGTACGGGCCCTGTGTGACGTTGGCCGGCGGCGTTCCGGTGTCCGCACCTCTGCGCGAGGAAGACTGCTTCAAGCTGCGGCCCGACGTGCTTAAGGCCTGTCTCACCGAGCACACGCGGGCGCTGCTGATCGGCTTCCCGAACAACCCGACCGGCTCCGTGATGACCCGTGCCGAGTTGAGCGAACTCGCCCAGATAGCCGAGGAGCACGACCTGTTGGTCATCTCCGACGAAATCTACGACCGGCTCACCTATGATGGCCGGCACACCTGCTTCTCGACCTTGCCCGGCATGGCCGAGCGTACGATCCTGCTCAACGGCTTCTCCAAGACGTACGCCATGACCGGATGGCGGATCGGGTATGCCTGTGGCCCCCAAGACATCATCAGCGCGATGATGTGCATCCACTCGTATACGATGATGTCAGCCCCCACACCCGCGCAGATCGCCGCGGTGGAGGCGATCCGCGAAGGCGAGCCGGACGTCGAGCGGATGACGTCGCAGTACAACCAACGCCGTCGGCTGCTCGTCCGAGGGCTCAGAGATGCCGGACTACCGTGCTTTGAGCCGTTGGGGGCGTTCTACGTCTTCCCGAGCGTGAAGGGAACGGGCCTGGATGCAGACACCTTCGCCCGTCGCCTGGTTCAGGAGGAGAGGGTGGCGGTGGTGCCGGGGCCGGTCTTCGGCAAGTGTGGCGAGGGCCACGTTCGAGCGACTTATGCAACCAGCATGGACAACCTGAAGGAAGCCTTGAGGCGCATCGAGCGTTTCGTTCGTTCGCTCTCTTGACGTATGGCGCAGTCCGTTCCCCGTAGACTACTGACCTCCGACCTTGGCGCAGTGCGGAGAGAACAGCCCATGGAGGAGTCGGCGAGAGTCGCTGTCGCGCCCCTGTCCCCCTGGAGGATCATCCTCGCCCTGTTCTCCGGACTCCTGCTCGCCGTCTCGTTCCCTCCTGCCGACCTCGGCTGGGTCGCCTGGGTGGCGCTCATGCCCCTGCTGGTGGCCGTCCGTGACCTGCGCCCGGCCGCGGGCTTCCTGGCCGGGCTGCTGGCCGGTACGCTCTTCTTCGCCCTGCTGCTGCGGTACATCGGGCAGTTCGGGCTCTTGCCCTGGCTCGCCCTGGCTGCGTTCCAGGGCCTGTTTGTCGCCTTGTTCGGCTTCCTGGCCAGCCTCATGTGGCGCTGCCCTTGTCCGTGGGTGCGCGTCGCGGCGGTCGGCGCGTCCTGGACTGCGGGCGAGCTTCTGCGGGGGCACTTCGGCGCGCTCCAGTTCACCTTCGGCGACCTGGGCTACAGTCAGCACCGAGCCCTGTGGGTGCTGCAGCTCGCCAGCCTCGTTGGGCACTACGGTCTGGGGTCCATGATAGCAGTTCTCAGTGCTGCCGTTGTTGAGGCAGCCCCCCGGTTCGGAAGATCCCGCCACCCGTCAACCGGCGCACCGGTCATCATCCTGGGGTGCGTCCTGTTGCTGGGCGCGCTCTGGGGCGCTGTCCGGATCCCACTGCTTCACGTGGAGCCAACTCCGCCCTCCCTCAGTGTGCTTGCCGTCCAGGGCAACGTCGGAGTCCAGCCCACACAGAGCACAAACCTGATAAGCAGCGCTGCCGGCACCTACATCCGCTGGTCGCTTGAGAGGGGCGAGAACGCGGACCTTATTGTCTGGCCGGAGACCTCTATTCCTGCCCACCTGAACCGCTTCCCCACGGCCCTCGACTGGGTGCGGTCGGTTCCCCGGCGGCTCGGCTGCTACCTGATGGCCGGGGCGAACGAAGCCGGACCGTCCGGAGAAACGTACAATACCTTGTGGGCCTTCGATCCGGACGGCAACCTTGCCGGTCGGTACAGGAAGCAGGACATCGTCATGTTCGGCGAGTATGTGCCCTGGCGGGACAAGCTCAAATTCCTGAATGCCTACCCCATACGAGATTTCGACTACTTGCCGGGCGATCGGGACCTGCAGCTATCGGTCAAGGGCGTCCCGGTGGCGCCGATGATCTGCTTCGAATCGATCTTCCCAGCCTTCTCCCGCCGATTGGCACGCCAAGGTGCGCAAGTGCTGGTTGTCATCACAAGCGACGCCTGGGCGGGTCATGCACCAGCCGAGCTCAGGCAGCATGCTCAGTGCTCGGTATTGAGGGCAGTGGAGACCGGCCGCTGGCTCGTCCGCGCCGGCGGAACGGGTGTTACCTGCATCATTGATCCGGCGGGCCGGGTCGTCACGCAGGCGCCCATATTCGAGGAAGCATCCGTACGGGCCGCTGTCTGGCCCGAGCGGCGCATTACCATGTACCAGGCGGTCGGGGACGTGCCGCTGGTGCTTATCACGTGCTTGCTGATACTCGCCGGCCTGGCCGACCTGCAGCGGCTCAGGCCGCCGGGAGACGTGCCCCGATGAGACCCGTGATCGCTCTGACGGCCACCACGGAACGTCCGACCCGGAAGTCCGCGCAGAGCCGTGACTTCGCCGGCCTGCCCTATTCCGCCGCCGTGCGCCGGGCCGGAGGGGCACCCGTGCTCATCCCACCTTCCGACGAAAAGGAGCCGGTCCGCGCCGCCTTGAGCGCCGCCGGCGGCCTGCTCATCACCGGAGGCAAGGACATCTGTCCCGCAATCTACGGTGAGGAGACCCTGCCGTTCTGCGGCGCCATAGATCCTACGCGAGACAGCCTGGACCGGTGGGTCATCGAGGCGGCCTCGGACATGGGTCTGCCCGTCCTGGCGGTCTGCCGCGGCATCCAGGCGCTCGCGGCCTTCCTGGGTGGATCGCTGTACCAGGACATCGAGAAGCAAGTCCCGGGTGTATCCTCCCATCGCCAAGACGCGCCTAGACCTGCTGCGACCCACGACGTCGGTATCGCTCCTGGCAGTGTCCTGGCCCGCGTCATCGGTGAAGGCGACCTGCGCGTGAACTCATTCCATCACCAGGCCATCAAGGGCATCCCGTCGGGCTTCCGGGTCTCCGCACACGCGCCGGACGGCATCATCGAAGCACTCGAGGCCGGCGACGAGCGGTTCTGGCTCGGTGTCCAATGGCACCCCGAAGAGATGGCGGCTGGCGACCCACGCCAACAGGCGCTGTTCGCCGCGCTCGTGGAGGAGGCACGCACGTACTGCTCGGGGCGTTGACCGTTGAGATACCGCCGCTCTCTCGGTACGATGGAGGCGCCCCGACTGAGTAACACGAAGAGGAGGAACGGACCATGGAACTGTGGCAGCGGTTCACGAGCCGGGCCCGGCGGGCGGTGGTACTGGCGCACGGCGAGGCGGTCGGTGCGGGCACGCCGCTCATCGGCCCCGAACACCTGCTGTTGGGACTGCTCTCGGTGGAGGAGTGTGGCGCTACCGACCTCCTGAAGAGCATCGGCGTGCCTGCCGACGAACTGGCCTCTGAACTTCGAGAGCAGCTACCGCGAGGAGAGGGCCCGGAGGAGCCGGAGCGTCAGATTGCCTTCACCCTTGAGGCGCAGCGCGCCCTGCAGGTGGCGTATGCCGAGGCGAAGCGGCTGAGGCACCCTCACGTCGGCACCGAGCACCTCCTCCTGGGCCTCGCTCACGAGGGCCTTCGGTCCCTGACCGCGCACGGAGTGGACGTGGCTCGCGTCCGCGAGGCCCTGACGGAGCAGCAGGAAAGCGCGCCCCAGGAGCCCACCGAAGGCGACGACACCGGCGGTGCGGGCGTGTACGACTTCCACACCCATACCTTCCTCAGCGACGGCGTCCTCTCCCCCATCGAGCTGATCCGCCGGGCCATCGTCAAGGGCTACCGGGCCATCGGCATCGCCGATCACGTCGGAGCCGCCACCATGGAGCGCGTGATCCGGGAGCTCAAGCGCGACTGCGAGCTGGCGGCCAAGCACTGGAACTTCCAGGCCTTCGCGGGGGTCGAACTGACACATGTGCCTGCCGAGTCCGTCGCGGAGCTGGCCGCGGAGGCGAAGCGGATGGGTGCAAGCCACGTGGTGGTTCACGGCGAGACGCTGGTGGAACCCGTGGAGCCGGGCACCAACCTGGCGGCCGTCAACTGCACGGATGTGGACATCCTGGCCCACCCTGGCATGCTCACCGAGGATGAGGCGCTGCTTGCCACCGCAAACGACGTGTTCATCGAGCTCACAGCCAAGGAGGGGCATTCGCTGTCGAATGGCCATGTGTTCCGCGTCACACAAAGCGGGATGATGTGTCTGGTGAACAGCGACGCCCACTTCCCCGACCAGATATTGACGCCCGACTTCGCACGCTCGGTAGCGCTGGGGGCGGGGGTGCCCCAGGAGCAACTGGATCGAGTGCTGCGTCAGAACCCCGAGAAGCTGCTCGACCGCCTTCGGGCGCGAGGGAGGTGACCGGAATGAGCCACTATCGTGTGGTGTGGCTGGGGCTGCTCGTCTTCCCTCTGGCCGGCTGTGCCCGCGGAGGCCCGGAGAACGGGCCGGGCGTTCCTCAGTGGGTTGTGCGGTTCCTGGTTGACTTTGCCGGCCCCATCGACGACACGTCCTTCTACTTCATCGCCATTGACGCCGATGGCGACTTCACTGTGGATGGGCCGCTCCCCGTGGCCGGGGGACCCTTCTGGGGGAACGGCTGGGGCACGGGCTCGATCACCCACTTCATCAGCTACAATCAGGGCCGCTACGACGTCTACCTCATGAACCGCCAGGTCGAGCTCGAGCGAGCTGCCGGCGGCATCGTGGCTGTCAGCGGATCGCCCGAGGAGACGGACACCGGCCAGTACGATCTCACCGTCGGCGCCCTCACCCTCGGCGCCGCCACGCTTTCCGGCACCGGCCCAATCACTGGCGTCACCAACGACAGCGACCAGAACGCCGGGACTTTCTCCATCGAGACCGATGCCCAGGGGCGAACCGTCGCCGGTGCCGCATCCTTCACGCCGATCTCCGACGGAGGCCGGACTCCCAACTCCGCCGAGCAGTCAGCCCTCGATGCGCTCAACGCGGGCGGCGTTCTGCTGGCGGCTAACTCCCTGGCGGCCTTCGGGCTGACCCTATCGGTGGGCCCGCCGTCCGCAGGAGTGCAGACGATCGATGTCGCGCCCACCGTTGCCGACGTTGACGTGAGCTTCCGGTCACCCGGCGGACAGCGGAAGACAGCGACGGCCACCTTGACCGCCAACTCGAGCGGCCCCACGCAGTCTGCGCCAATCCCCGGCGTAACGATCCGCACGGAGACACTGGTCGCAACCGAGACCGCGAGGATCCGGTCAGAGACCGCGCCGACGTCGACGCCCATTGGCCCCCCCTACGAGGGCGAACCGCCCTTTGGCGGCAGCACGCTGGATGTGTCGATCGACCTGGACACACTCGGCCAGGCAGTCGATAACCTGAGCATCAACATCATCAGCACGACCGACCTCATCTTCGACCCAATCGTGACCAACCCGAACCTGAACGTCTACGACGGCCTGGGCCGCGAGGAGGGCAACGCTTACGTGACATTCAGCACGCGGCAGACGCGGACCATCAGGAATAGGGACCTGTTCAGCAACTCTGAGGCAGGCGGGGACCCGACCCTTCGAGGCCCAGCTACTGCGGCCGAAAAGGACGCCGTCGACATCATCGACTGGACGATCATCGTTGAGAGGCTGTCATAGGCATCAGGCGGATGTCGGGGAAACACGAGCTGAGGAACCCGGTCCGGTGTTAGCCGTGGTCGCGTTCGGCGTTGTCCTGTTCCTGGCTAGCCGCCTCGATGGCCGCCTGCACCAGATCCGGGCTGTCGAGTGCTGCCGCCGCCGCTTGCTTCTCTGCCTCCCTCTTGGTCTTTCCCCTCCCGCGACCCAGGAGCACCCCCGCGAAGCTACACTCGGCTATGAATGACGGGTCGTGAGGCGGCCCGTCTTCCCGTACCGTCACGTATCCCGGGGCCCGCTTTGCGCGTTCCTGCAGTAGCTCCTGGAGAACCGTTTTCGGATCGTCAGCCGGCCCCTCAGCGACGACCGCCTCAATCGAGTCGGCGAAATGGTGCAGCACGAACTCCCGCGCAGCCTCAAGGCCCTGCGACACGTACACGACTGCGATCACGGCCTCCAGGCAATCGGCGACCAGCGAGGCCTTCTGCCGGCCTCCCGTCTCGTCCTCTCCGCGGCCCAGTAGGAGGAACTCGCCCAACCCCAGCGCCCGCCCGACCCGGGCCAGGGAATCCGCTCGGACAAGCCGGCTCTTGAGCTTGGTGAGGGCCCCTTCCGTCAGGTGAGGCTGGGTGCTCCACAGGTGATCGGCCAGAATCAAGTCCAACACCGCGTCCCCGAGGAACTCCAGCCTCTGGTTCGATTCGGTTCCCGCTTCCCGCTGCTCGCGGACGTAGGAGGGGTGCTGCAGAGCGCGCCTGAGGAGTCGGCGATCCACCTGCGGTACGCCCAGGCGCCGGATGAGTTGTGCAACCGTGTCTGGCTCGGCCATGAGCGGTCAGTCCAACAAGGGTAAGGGTCAACATCCGCAGACGCCGAGGGCATAGATCAACCGAGGCGTCGGGCGATCAACACACCATTCTGCCCACCAAAACCGAATGAGTTGGACATGGCCACACGCACGTCGGCCTTGAGGGGCTCGCCGCGAACAACGTTCACGTCACACGCCGGATCGAGGTTATCGCAGTTGAGAGATGGCGGGATCAGACCTGCCCTGATCGCCAGCGCGCAGATGCCGAACTCCGTCGCCCCGGTGGCGCCCAATTGGTGCCCATGCACCGCCTTGGTGGAGCTGACCGGCACGACATCGGCCAGATCCCCAAACAGGAGCCTGATGGCCTTCGCTTCGACGTCGTCGCCCGCCACCGTGCCGGGGGCGTGTGCGTTGATGTAGTCCACGTCGCCCGGCTCGAGCCCGGCATCCTCCAGAGCCGCCTGCATCGCGCGCGTGGGACCTATGGCCTTGGGATCGGGGTCGGTCATATGATAGGCGTCCCCACTCATCCCATACCCAACGACCTCGCAGTATGGCTCGGCTCCGCGCGCCAGCGCAGACTCAAGCTCCTCAAGCAGCATGACCGTACTGCCCTCGCCCATCACGAACCCGTCCCGATCCCTGTCAAAGGGGCGACAGGCATGCTCGGGGTCATCGTTCCTGCAAGAGAGAGCCCCGGCCCGGCAGAACCCTGCCAGTGCGCAGGCGGTGATGGCTGACTCCGATCCCCCGGCGATCATGACGTCGGCATCTCCGCGCCGGATGATCTCCATAGCGTCCCCGATCGCGTGAGTGCTCGTCGCACACGCTGTGACGACCGTGGTATTGGGCCCCCTCGCCCCCGTGACAATGGAGACGACACCGGAGGCCATATTGACAATCATCATCGGCACAAAGAAAGGGGAAACCTTGTTCGGCCCACGCTTTAGCAGGCGCTCGTGCTGCTCTTCCCACGTGCGCATGCCTCCGATCCCCGATCCGACGAGCACGCCGACCCGCTCCGCGTTCCCGTTGGTGATCTCGAAGCGCGCGTCGCGTAAGCTCTGGACGCTAGCGGCCACCGCGAGCTGGGTGTACCGATCGCTGCGCTTGGCCAGCTTCGGATCCATCAAGCCATCCGGCGAGAACCCCTCTATCTCAGCGGCGATCCGCGTCGGATACTGGGAGACATCCCACGAGCGAATCGGGCCGATGGCCGTGCGGCCCTCGCAGGCAGCCTGCCACACAGGCTCGATGCCGTCGCCGAAGGGCGAGACACTGCCAATACCTGTAATGACAACGCGGCGTCGCATATCGGACCCCGTAGTGCCGACCGCCGGCTGTACGGGAAGCGGTTGGGTACGCCCTATCGCCATCCGGACCCTCAGGCGCCCCTGCGCGCTAGGACGGCCAGAGCAAGGCAACCCGCCGTCCGCGGGAGAACCCGCGCCCGCACCGTCGGGACGCGGCGTCTACTCCTCTTCCCTCTCGTCCAGCTTGCCCTGGATGTACCGCACCAGGTCGCCCACGGTCCGGATCTGCTCGAAATCCTCTTCCGGGATCTCGATCTCGAACTTCTCCTCCAACTCCATTACCAACTCCACGACGTCGAGCGAGTCGGCCCGGAGGTCACTCTCGAAGGTTGATGACTCCTTGACCTTCTCCTCCGGAACCGAGAGCTCCTGAACGATAATCTCCTTGACCTGCTCGAACAGCGCCATCTAGGATCGCCTCCGTGTGCCAATGTGCGATTCTCGCGAGTTGCCTCCGCGCCCCGGTGGACTCGCGGAAGGGCTATTCGCTTTGCTCCCCCTCGAGCTTGCGCTCGAGGTAACTCACCAGGTCCCCGACGGTGTTCAGCCCCTTAACGTCCTCCTCGGCGATCTCAACGCCGAGTTCATCCTCCAACTCCATCACGATCTCGACCCGATCAAGCGAATCCGCCGGCAGGTCGCCTGCCAGGCTCGATGACCGTGTCACTGTGTCCCCCGGAACCGATAGCTGCTCAGCGATGACACGCCTGACTTCCTCGAAGACCGCCATCAGTCGTTCCCTCCATGCCCCCACCGATCTGATCTCGCCGCTGCCGGCGTCCGGTCTGGGCCCTGGCCTCTGCCCTACCGCCGGCACCCCAACCTACATCACCATGCCCCCGTCCACGTTGATTACCTGGCCCGTAACGTAGGCCGCCGCAGGCGAGACAAGGAAGTGCACCACGTCCGCAACCTCTTGCGGCTGCCCCGCTCTGCCCAACGGAATCCGGCCGATGTACTCCTCACGGACCTCCGGCCCAAGGGCCTCGGTCATCTTCGTCTCAATGAAGCCCGGGGCGATGGCATTGCAGGTAACTCCCCTGCCCGCCAACTCACGGGCGGTCGTCTTCGTGAGGGCGATGATGCCGCCCTTGGCCGCCGAGTAGTTCGCCTGCCCGGGGCTGCCGATCAGGCCAACGACTGACGCGATGTTGACGATCCGGCCGCCGCGCTGCTTCATCATGGGGCGAGTCACGGCCTTCGTGCAGCAGAACGCGCCGCGCAGGTGCACGCCGATCACGAGATCCCACTGCTCCTCGGTCATCCTGAGCAGGAGCGCGTCCCGAGCGATTCCTGCGTTGTTCACCAGGATGTCCACGTGTCCGAAGCGCTCGAGAGCCTCGGCGACCATGTCCTCCATGGCCGGCAAGTCCGCCACGCTGCCGGTGTTGACCATGGTCTCGACTCCGCCGGTTCGCACCTCCTCAGCGACCGCTACCGCAGCCGGCTCGTCCAGGTCATTGACCACGATGTTGACCCCGGAAGACGCCAGTTGGCGCCCTATCGCACTCCCGATGCCTCCCCCGGCCCCCGTGATGATGGCAACCTGACCCTCGAGCATAGGTAATCCCTCTTGCTCCTGCGCAGGAGGCGCTATTCGCACAGGGCCCGTAGCTGCTCCGCCTTCCCCGCACAGTGAGTCTGTGCTTCCGGAACGGTCCGGCGGATCAGCCCGCTCAACACCGCGCCCGGGCCCACCTCAATGAAGGTCGCAATGCCCCTGGCCGCAACCGCGCGAATGCTCTGCTCCCACAACACGGGGCTAACGATCTGCCGCGCAAGCCCTTCCTTGATCTCCCCGGCCACCGTATGCAGTTGCGCGTCCACATTGCTGACCAAGGGAACTGCTGCGTCCCCGAACTCGACCCCTTCCAGCACGAGCCGCAGTTGCCTCCCCGCCTCCGCCATCAACGGCGAATGGAACGCGCCGGTCACCCGCAAGGGGACAACGCGCTTCGCCCCCGCTTCCTT
>CBFDAZ010000022.1:0-18950 GCA_965602825.1 uncultured bacterium | reverse complement strand
CATCAGAGGTTTCATTGGCCCGTCTCCCGAGTAGGCCTCGGGAGCTGGGAGTCCCAGGCATGAACGAGAAACGGCCCGCCAATTGGCTGCTGTGGGGAGCGCTGCTCCTCATCGTGCTGGCTCAGACCCAGTGCGCGCTCGCCAAGGACCCCAAGGATGGGCCGTTCGTGTCCGGGGCGGACCTGTTCGCGGCTCTGCTGTTTGGGCTCTGGGCGCTCTCGGTGTTGCTCGGCGGCCGGTGGCGTCAGGTTTCGCTCCCGCCCCTGGCGGCGTGGGCGTTCGTTGTCGTGGCCATCCTGGCGGTCGGCCGCGCTGACTCGGAAGAAGCGGTGAAGTCGGGCGTCGTTGAGGTCGCCCAGTATGTGCTCTACTTCCTGTGCGTCTACGCGCTGTTCGTGAACGTCATCCGCGACGAGCAGAGCATCAGGCGGGTCGCCTGGCTCCTGTGCGCTCTGTGCGCCATCATGGTGGTTGCGGCCCTCGGGCAGTACATTGTCGTGGCCGATCCGGAGGCGCCCGACGAGACCTTCCGCGAGGTCAGCTCCACCTTCGGGATTGGGGAAGTGCTCGCCAGTACACCCGTGGGCCAGAAGCTCCACCTGGCCGGCCGCAGCACCAGAAGCGTCTACTGCAGCTTCCTGCTCATGGTGCTTCCGCTGGTCTATGCTCTGGGCCTCAGCCGAGCCTCGGGACCGTGGCTGCGGGGCGCCCTGTTCGTCACCGTGGGTCTGGGCCTTCTGACGATGCTGTCGGGATGGCAGTTCTGGGCTCTGGTGGCCGTGCTCATCGCCCTGAGCGTGCGCCATAGCGTCAAGACGGCGGCGGCCGTGGCGGCGGCGACGGCTGTGTTTGTCGGCATCAGCCCCGTGCTGTTCCCGCGGAACCACCAGGCCAACGTTGTCGAGGTCATGGACTTCTACGAGACGGGTGTGCTCGACGAGAGCGCGGTGGCGGCTGACGACTTCGCGGGCGGCGCGGTGCCGACAACGACGGAGGTCAAGAAGCGGTGGATCGAGTGGCAGCCCGCCTTGATGATGATGGCCAGCAACACAGCGCTGGGTGTGGGTACGGGAGGCTACCAGCTTCACATCGGGCAGCACTACGGCACTCTACCCAATTTCGAGAAGATAGAGCCCGATACGAACTGCGGATGGCTCGTTATCGCCGCCTCGATGGGGCTCTGCGGACTGGTTGCCCTGGCGGCGCTCTACTACTCCTGCTACCGGAGCGCCGTCGGCGTGAGCTCGGAGGCCACCAGCGACCTCCTCCGCGCACTTGGCAGTGGGCTTGCAGGCAGCATGGTGGGGATGTTCCTGGCGAACATATTCAGCAACCTGCTCGTTAGAGGACTCAGCATCACGATGATACTGCTTCTTGCGCTGGCGATGGCTCTGCAGCGTATCTCGGTGCGGGAAGCTGCGACTGACCGTATGCACGAGGCAGACGAACAGGACGCACCCGAAGCCACGTCGGCCTCTGACAATGGAGGGCACTGACATGATGACGAGACGCATTCATACCTTGGCAGCCTTACTGATGGTCTGTGTGCTGCTGACGTTGCTGGCCTCCACGGCCTTGGCGGGGCGCTATCGCATTGTCATAGAGACAGAGCACTACAACGCGATCAAGCCCTCTACCAAGGTGAAGACGGGCGACTCGACGGCATCAGGCGGCAAGTACACCGAGTACCCGCTGAAGCCGCGCCATGCGACGAGCGAGAACTCCTCGATCAAGGGTGACGGGGGGTATGTGCTGTTCAAGGTGAAGGTCCCGGAGAACGGCAACTGGTACGTGTGGGTCCGAGGCTGGTGGTACGATGGGTGCGCGAACTCGTACTTCCTGATCGTGGATGACAAGCCGCCGCAGACCATCGGTCAGGATGCCACCTACCGCGTGTGGAAGTGGCGCAAGGCCAGCCAGCCCTATGCCCTGAGCGCGGGGACACACACGTTCAAGCTCCAGAACCGCGAAGATGGTGCGCGGGCGGACCAGATCCTGATCACCAATGACGCCCGCTACAAGCCTGTCCGCGCGATGGCGGAGACGCCGGATTACCGGGTCACTGAGTAGCCTCCGGCCGAACAACTCAGCCTGCACGGACGTATTGCACTGTGAGGCTGGCGCCAGGAATGGCAGGAAGGTTGCAGGGCGCCCATCGGAGGCCTCTTTTCGGTGGACACCGTGTAACCTTTTCGCCGCTCCTGGCGTCTATCCTTAAACAGTACATCGCGCCGCCCGGGAGCCGGGGCGGCGCGCCATTGCCCCGAATGCAGGTGAGCCAATGCGTGTAGCTCCCGTGAGTTTCCTTGTGTCCGGCTTGCTGGTATGTGCCGTCGCTCCAGCGGTCTCTCAAACAGCTCCCGCGCTGTTGGGCGCGGTGACGTTTGTCGAGGACCCCATGGAGGGCGACAGCGCTGTTACCGGCGACCTCGTTGTGGAACAAGGCCACCAGGTCCAATTCGTCCTCAACTACCAAGACGAGAATACCTATTGCCTGCTCGACATCGCGGCCCCGGATGCTGCCTTCTACAAGGTGGCCGAGGGTCAGAGCAGACGGATCGGTACCCCCGGCAAGCTGCCCCTCAAGTCACCCGGTGAGTCCCAGACCTTCACCATCAGCCGACAGAACTGCCGCCTGGCGTTCATCCACGAGGGCATGGTCGTGTGCCGGGGGTGGGATGAGTCGCTGACGGGTGGCAAGGCGGGCTACGTGGCCGTCGGCGCTCAGGTCAGCGATCCGTGGGTGCAACCGCTGGGCAGGATCCTGGCGACCGACGACTTTGTCCGCGAGACTGACGCCCAGCATATGTGGACCCCACTCTCGGGTGAATGGAAGATCGAGAAGCTGCGTGACGATGACATGGCGGAGGCCATGCAGGCCGACTTGTCGGCCAATGCTTTCCGCTACCAGGCTGTTGGCCGCGACACGCCAGCCATCAGCGTGGCCGAACAGGATGCCTGGTTCTGGGCGAACTACCACATGTCGGCCTCGGGCCGCGTGCGGGGCCGAAGCACTATGGGTATCGTGCTGCTCGGCCAGGACGAACAGAACTACGTCCTCTTTCGCTGGGGCTCGTGCTGGGCTGCGGACGTTGGCGAAGACCGGGCCCAGTTGATCGAGGTTGTGGATGGGCAGCCGCACGTTCTGGCCGAGAAGCCGGGCGGCGCGGTCCCCGACCAGTGGTACAAGCTGGATGCCGCCGTCTGTGACGGACTCATCACCTGCGCCATTGACGACGTGCCGGTGTTGCATGCCCGCAGCGATCGGTTCGGCCAGGGCAACGCCGGTCTCTACGCCGAAGGCGAAGACGGTGCGGACTTCGACGACGTGGCAATTGAGGACTACGAGGTCTTCCGCGAGGGGTTCGCGGACATGACAAGATGGACCGCCGCCTCCGGCGACTGGGAAGTGACCGACGACGGTGAGGTCGGTTGCTCGGGGACGGGCTTGCTGACATCGGGGCGCAGTGAGTGGGACGAGTATCGGTTTGACTGCAAGGCGACAGCGGGTCGCGGGTCGGTTGGATTGCAGGTGGCCCGGACCGACGACAACCATGGGATCGTGTTCCGGATGGGCCTGAATGGTAGTCCCTACGCGGGCAAGGCGCAGCTCGTCGCCCTTGCTGCCGAGGGCGAGACGGTGCTGGCCGAGAGAGAGGTCGACCTGCCCAAGGGCAAGTCCCTGCAGATCGGCGCCTCGACCGAAGGAGGCTTCGTCTGCGGCTACCTGGACGGCTCACGGGTGATCGAGGGACTGGACGTCGCCTTCAGCAGCGGCGGCATTGGCCTCTATACGGACTCGCCGAAGGGGGCCCGGTTCGACGACGCCGAGGTCGCCTTCCTCAAATCCAAGCAGCCTGCCCACGTGACACGGGAGTTCACCCAGACCAACGAACATGCCGAAATGGCGGAGTGGGCCAGCCGACGGGCGCCGTGGGTGCAGCCCGAGACGGTGGAACCAGGCGCCACATGGTGGACCAAGGGCGACTACTTCGGCGATGCAACGGTGACCTTCAAGGTGCGCTTTGTGGGGTTGCGTGATGGGAGCATGCGTGTCGTGTTGCGAGCTGAACCGGACGAGCCAGACGCCGGTCTTCAGCTTGTCCTCACGGCCCGGAACGGCGAACGGGCTCTCGAGGCACAGGTGTTCGAGGGGAACGAAGAAGTGGCACGAGGGCACGCGACGCTGGACAGCACGACGGGCCGGGTGGAGTTCTCGCAGAAGGGCCAGTTCGTAATCGTATCCATCAACGAGCAGCCTGTCATCGCGCAGAAGCTGCCGTCCGCTCTCAAGGGCACTGATGCAAAGGGGTAATCACGGCATGAAAGGTCTGTGGATCGGCGTTAGCGCGCTAACGATCATTGGGCTGCTGCCAGCGTCGAGTGCGCCGGCAGCGGAGCTGACGGAGGCGCTGGAGGCCTTCGGCGCGGGTGACTACCAGACCGCGATAGCCTCGCTCAATGAGCTGCTCGAGGAAGAGCCGGAGTCTCCGGCGGCCCGCTACTGGCTCGCCCGCTGCCTGGTAGAGCAGGAGGAGTTCGCGGCGGCAGAGCAGCAGCTGCGGCAGGTTCTGAAGGCCAAGGCGGACTCCATCGAGTCCCGGTACCTGCTGGGTGTGGCTCTGGCCGAGCAGGGCCGGGTCAAGGAGGCAAAGCGCAACTTCGAGCGAGTGCTGGCGGACTCGCCTGACCACGAGGACGCCCAGGCGGCCTTGGCGCGTCTGTCACCCGCCGGGACGTCACTGGAGGGAGCGGATGCTTCCTCATCGGGTGCCTCACCGAAGATCCCTCTGGCGCGTCCTGCCTCTGACGGACGCAACGGCCGCGTCGCCATATCGGCCGAGGGCGTCGGACTCAACATCGAGCAGGTCGATATCCTGTCGGGCAATGTGTACGACTACACGTTCAGCTCAGCCGCCACGGACTGGGTGGCCCGCGGGGGCGAATGGAAGCAGACGAACCGATGGGACTGCCAGGATGAGTGGTCGTGGTATGGCGGGATTGGTCTCGATGCCGTCGCTGCGACCTGGAACAAGCGGCAGTTCCTCGGCGACGTGACCGTGGAGGTGTACGGCGCCTTCAAGATGGGCGTGGGGGCGGAGCGGAACTACAAGAACCCGAACGACATGAACATCTGCCTCCACGGCGATGGGGCCAATCTCGATTCGGGGTACAACTTCATCACCGGCGGCGGCGCCAACGCCTTCTCCCGGATCATGAAGGGCGAACAGGTGCTCGCCGAGACCCAAGAGCCTTCCGCGTTGTTCCCCATCTTCGAGGATGCCTATCCTCAGGTAGCGAACGATTTCCACCGGAAATGGTGGGGGTTGAGGGCCCGACTCTCCGGCAGCAAGCTCCAGTTCTACAAAGACAACGAGTTGATTCTGGAGGCCGAAGACCCGGACCCGCTCCCGGGCGGCCGGGTGGCCATCTGGACGATGCACAACGGCATTGTCGTACCGCGCGCCAAGATCTACTACGAGGGTGAGAAGACGCCTCCCGATCCGCTTCCGTCCTACGAGCTGGTCAAGACGCCGCCGAGGCAGAGCGTCCAGCCCCGGGCGATCGTCGCGGACTCCGAGACGCATCCGGCCATCTACGACGACTTCGAGATAGATACCGGCGAGTGGCGGACACGGGGGGAGACCGGGGGGGCAAGGCTCGAGCTGGTGTCCCCCGGCGCGGACGGCAAAGGGCACGCCCTCGCGGTGATCAACGAACACTCCGGAGGGACCCTGGGAGCCGAACTGCGCACGCGCAGGCTCGACGCTCGTAAGTACGGCCAGCTCACGTTCGAGTACAACGTCGATCCGGACGTCAAGGTCAACCTGCACTGCGTCGTCAACGGCGGGACCTACGAGGTCGCATTCACCGCGCCCGGTGCGCTCGGACCGAAGGCGCAGCTATTGGCGGAGTTCCCGGACGTCAAGGCGGACCGCCAATGGCACAGGACAAGCCTGGACCTGATCGGCTACCTCGAACGCATCTATGGGCCGGCAGAGCCGATCTGGATCGAGGAGATCTACTTCGCCAACACCCACAGCGACGGTTACATCCATGCCGGCTTCGGCGGCAACCACGTTCAGGCGACGCTACTATTGGACGACTTCTTCCTGGGTGGCGCAGGCGATGAGCATCTTGTCGTCAAGTGGCAGAAGCACAGTGCCGCCGACGTTGCGGGCTGCAGCTACAGCATTGACCAGGAGCCCTACACCGTACCAGGCGAGGACACCTTCCAGACCGAGACACAGGTCGGGGACATGCTTGACCGGTCCGGCGTGTACTACGCTCACTTGCGGCCCAGGCTAGCCGATGGCGGATGGGGATCGGCCGTGCACTACAAGATTGTGGTGGACACGGACCCGCCACGGGTAGTGGATCGTAGCCCTGATGATGGTGAGGCCAGCGGCGCGCCGACCATTGGCGCGCGACTGGTCGATGCGGGCGGAGCCGGCGTGGAGCCCAGCTCGCTCAAGCTCCGGGTGCAGGGCAAGGAGTTCGGCGCCAACGGCACTGCTCTGCGATACGATCCGGAAGAGCAGCAGCTCGTCTTCGATCCGGCCCGTGCGGGGATGGCGTTCACCGATGGCGAGAAGGTCGCCGTCGAACTCATCGAGGCCAGCGACAGGCTGGGGCATACAATAGGGGAGCCCCTGAAGTGGGAATGGCGATACGCGCACGGCCGCGATAGGACCCGACCCACGCCCCCTCGCATCAAGAGTTCGGATGACTATCTGGTCGAGGATGACTTCGAATCAGACACCGGCCAGTGGAGCACCTTCGGCGGCCCCGACGGAGCACTCGTGTGCCGGGAGCCGACCACCGCGGCCGGCGGGCTCTACTCGCTCAGACTGTGCAACGACCGCCAGGGCGGGCGCTTTGGGGCGTATATCCGCAAGGAGGCCTTTGACGCGGGCAAGTACCGCTTGATGGCCTTTGACTACAAGGTCTCGGGCCGGCTGCGCGCGGACTTCGCCCTCTACGCAAACGGCCGCTGGCGATCCATCACATTCACCGATACGGACAACACCCACCCCCCGATCGGGGAGATCCCCGACGTTCGGACGGACGGCGAGTGGCACCACGCCGAGGTCAATCTCTACGAGATGCTCAAGGCTGCCGATCCGACGGCCAGCAGCTACCTGATCCGGTACCTGATACTCGGCGACTGGGGGTGGATGGGCAACGCGGCCGGGAAGACCTACTACGTCGACAACTTCGAACTGGTCCCGGTAGTCAACGGTAGCGAGGGGCTCGATCTCTCCTGGGAGTCGTTCGACACCAGCGGGATTGCAGGCGCCAGCTACGCCTTGGACGATAGCCCGGACACGGACCCGGGGACGAGGCAGAAGACGGAAGACTCGTCGGTGACGCTCCAGCCGGAGATCGACGGAGTCTGCTACTTCCACGTCCGAACCCAAGACGGGGCGGGGAACTGGAGTGAGCCGGCCCACCGGCGTCTGATTGTGGATCGAGACCGACCGACAGTCAGCCCGGCCAGCCCCACGCCGAATGCGCGAGTCGCAGCCTCGAAGATCGTGTTCAACCTTACCGACGCGGGCCCTGCGGGGATCAACCCGGCCAGCGTCACGCTGAAGGTGGCCGGCCAGGAATACGACATGTCCAGCGCATATCTCAGCTACGACGCGGAGGCGCAGCAACTGATCTGGGACGGCTCGGGACACCCATCGAGGCCGCTGGCCTTCGAGGATGGCCAGACGGTGGCTGTCGAGCTCCTCGGCGCGGCGGACTTCGCCGGCAACAAGGCCGAGTTGCCTCCCGCCTTCTCGTGGACGATGGATTTCGCCAGCGACACAGAACCACCGGAGGTCGTCAAGATCCGCTCGACCAGCCACCTCACCTTCCTCAGCGATACCTTCGAGGAGGGCATGGGGATGTGGCGCACGCTCGATGGCGAGCCGGGCGGCACGCTGAGCATTGAGAACGGCGATGCGGCGAGCGGACAGCGCAGCCTCAAGATCACCAATGACCAAGAGGGCGGGACGATGGGGGTCGTTGCGTGTGACGAGGAGTTCAGCGCCGACCGCTACCCGTATGTCAGCTTCGATTACAGACTCGAGCCGGGCACGAAGCTCAACCTGCTGGTCATGATGGACGACGAATGGCACGCCGTTCGTATCAGCGACGTGACGACCGGCATGATCGGGACCATCGGCAATGCTGCGGCGGATGGGCAGTGGCACCATGCGACGGTCCATCTCTCGGCGATGCTGCGCAAGGTGAAGGGGAACGGGGCACTCGAGGTCCAGCAGGTAGCTTTCGCCGATCGAGGAAACCTGGACAACCGGATCGGCGCCGCCGCTCATATCGACAACTTCATGATTGCGCGGGTGGGCAAGTCCTCGCCGACCTTCCGCTGGAGCGCAGCCGACGCTACTGGGGTCACCGACTACAGCTATGTGCTTGACCAGGACCCAATCACAGTACCGGATGAGGCCGGCGAAGGTCCGGGCACCAGCAAGACCTTCCGCAACACACAAGGCGGCCTCTGGTACTTCCACGTCCGTGCCTGCGACGGGGCCGGCCACTGGGGCCCCGCGCAGCACTACGCTGCCCTGCACATCGCGCCGCCTGCCAATCGGTAGCTCCCCGGCGTTCAGTGCGCTGGACGCCTTCCTGAGACGGATGCTGAGCAGCCGGGCCGCAGTGGGTCCGGCTGCGAGCGATTCAGGACAGTCGGTCGAGGGGGACGCCCCGGCTGCGGAAGGCGGGCCGGACAACGGGCCCCCGGAGTCCGGGCGAGCGAACGAGATCGCGGGGCGCAGAAGAAGACGCACGACGGCCCTGCTGGTCACAATCCTGATTGCAGCCGCCGCCTTGCGTCTGGCGGGCATTACGTGGGGGTTGCCAGGGCCAACGCATCTTTTCTCGTATCATCCTGACGAGTACTTCTCCCTGCAGGCGGCCTTCGCGCTGCTCGACCAGGACCCGAATCCCCACCGCTTCAACTACCCCTCTCTGTACCTCTACCTGGCGGCGGCGGCTGCGCTGGCGGGGGGAGGCCCGAACGGTGCCCTCTCAAGTGCGACCGACTTCCAGGAGCTCCTCCGGGAGTTCACGTTGCGGGCCCGGCTGATGACCGTCCTGCTGTCGCTGGTCACGGTCGTCGCGGTCTACGCATCGGCCTCTCGGCTCGCGGGTCGAACAGCTGGGCTGTGGGCCGCCGCTGTCATGGCTGTTGCGCCCGGACACGTGCTCTACTCGCACTTCGCGGCCGTCGATGTCGCGTTGGCTTGCTTCACCACGCTCTCGCTGTTAGCTGCCATCACCCTCTTCGACGATGAGCGGCCCAAGATGGCTGTCTTCGCAGGCCTCGCAACGGGCGCCGCGGCAGCAACGAAGTACAACGGGGCCTTGGCGGCCGTCATGCCCCTGCTGTCGCTGGGCGCAGGCGTATTCGGTGGTCACCGAAGGAGGGCGGCGGCTTCCGTCGCCTCGCGAGCCCTGCTCGTGATCGCCTTCGCGGCCGTGGGCTTCTTCGTGTTCTCGCCGTACGTCGTCCTCGACTGGTCCCACGCTCGGAAGGACGTCGCCTTCGAGCGCGACCACATGCGACAGGGCGAGTATCCGGCGAAGGTGGCCGACCCGAATGGGTGGTTCTTCCATGGGCGGGCCTTGGGCTACGCAACCGGCGGCTCCGTGGTGCTCGCCGTCTGTGTTGCCCTCTGCGCGCTGGGGGTGTACCAGAGCTGGCCGAAGTCAGCACCGCTGCTTGTGTTCGGCCTGGTGTGGTTCGCCGTCATCGGTGCTACGGGAGTCCGCTACGCCCGCTATGGACTGCCCCTGCTACCGCTGCTTGCGGTGGGGGTCGGTATCGGTGTCGGTCGGGTACTCCGAGTGGAGCGACGCCTGTTGGGCGGCCTTGCCGCACTGGCGGTTGCCGTAGTGATGCTCGGTGCGCTGAGAGCATCGGGAGTGCTGGCGGCCTCGATGGCCTTTGAACCCGAACCTCGTGATGCGGCGCTCGAGGCCATTCGGCAGTACGTCCACGATGGGGAGCGGATAGGGCTCGTCCGGACCGTATGGTTCGATATGCCGCCGCTTGACCTCAATAACGGAGGCGACGCGCTGGGCGGCATGTCCCCGTGGGATCAGTTCCGGGACTCGCAGCACGAGCTGATCGTCATCAACGGCTTCGACGTCGACGCTCTCCTGAGGGAACGTCCTGAGTGGTTCGTGGAGACGGACTTCCAGGTCGCCGACTGGCTACGGGCGAAAGATGCCGGCGCCCTGGCCTTTCAGCAGGCGCTGGAGAGGCACTACTCTCTCGTCAGCACCTACGAGCGGGCGTCCGGCTGGTGGCTGCTTGGCCCGTGTGGGCCGCAGCCTCACGACTGGAGCTACCCCTTCACCACGGTGCGGGTGTGGGCCCTCCGCCAGGCAGAGGAGTCCCCTGGCGACCAGGGAACCTAGCAGCCGCCTTATGATCCCGTAGCCAACTTCGACGGAGGACACTCATGGCGAAGCTTGCCATCAACGGAGGCAGACCGGTCCGAACCGAGCCCTGGCCGTCGTGGCCCGTGTTCGATGACACGGACCGCAAAGCACTGCTCGACGTACTGGAGAGCGGCGTCTGGGGGATTGGCGGAGCGCAGGTCAAGGCGATGGAGGAGGAGTTCGCCGAGTACCACGACGCCAAGCACGCGGTCGCCACGACCAGCGGCACGGTCGCTCTGGAACTCGCGCTGCGGGCCGCGGGGATCGGGCCGGGCTGCGAGGTCATCGTCCCTCCTTACACCTTCATCGCCACGGCCAATGCGCCGATCATGGTGGGCGCGATCCCCGTCTTTGCCGACATCGACCCGGACACGTACTGCCTCGATCCCGCGGCGGCCAAACAGGCTATCACGCCCCACACCCGGGCAATCATCGCCGTTCACATCGCCGGGTCTCCCTGCGACATGGACGCCCTGAAGCTTGTTGCGGACGAACACGATCTGGTCCTGATCGAGGATGCCGCCCAGGCGCACGGGGCCGAGTGGCGCGGGACGAAGGTCGGGGCAATCGGTCACCTGGGAGCGTTCTCTTTCCAGTCCAGCAAGAACGTCTGCGCGGGCGAGGGCGGCATCGTCACCAGTAACGATGATGAGCTGGCCTCGCGGGCGTGGTCGATCCACAACGTGGGCCGTGTGCCGGAGGGCGAATGGTACGATCACCGCGTGCTGGGAGCGAACCTGCGCATCACCGGCTTCCAGGCGGGGCTGGTCCGCTGCGGACTCAAGCGACTACCGGAGTTCATGGAGCGGCGCGACGAGTGTGGCTTCCACTTGCAGGAGCGACTCGACGGGATCCCTGGCGTTGGCTATGCGAAGATGTATGAGGGCGCGACGCGGAATGCCTGGCACCTGTTCATCGGGAAGTACGATCGGGAGGCCTTCGACGGCGTGCCGCGAGAGAAGTTCCTGGGCGCCATGCGGGCCGAGGGGGTCCCGATGTCCGGCGGCTACAACCCGCTCTATCGGGAGCCGGTCTTCCAGGCGGGCTGGGATCCCAACGACTGTCCGTTCGCCTGCAAGTTCTACAAAGGCAAGGTGGACTACACGAAGGTCCAGTGCGAGGTGGCCGAGCGGGCGTGCGAGAGCGAAGGCTGGTGGTTGACCCAGAACATGCTGCTTGGCACCAGGAAAGACATGGACGACATTGTCGCCGCTATTGGGAAGATACGCGACAACCTGGACGAGCTGCGGAATTGACGCCCTTATGATCGCCAGAGCACACCGTGCAGCGGCTGGTGTGGGGGCGCCTGGTGCGGCAAGGGCGCTGTGCCTGGTTGCCGCGCTGGCACTCCTGCTACACGCGTCCGCGAGCGGGCAGCGGTTCAATGACTTCGCCGCCTCGGGCCCCTTTGCGTGGCTGCGGGGGATTGTCTTCCGTACCGCGGTAGGCCCGCTGACCGGGGGGGACTGGGTCGATCTGGCCTGCGCGGACTGGGACGGCGATGGCCGTACCGACCTGTTCACCGGCTCCGGATACGGCGATCTCCTGTACTTCCGCCAGCGCTCAGACGGGGCCTTTGACCCTCCCGCCGGGTTGGGCAGCGCGGAACCCGACCCCTTTGCCTTCAGCCCTGTACGCTCCCAGGCCTGTCCGGCGACGTGTGACTGGGACGGCGACGGCGATCTCGACCTGCTCCTCGCCTCCGAAGCCAAAGTGTTCCTGTATGAGACCCGGACCTCGGAATCCGGGGTCAGCTTTGCTCCGGGCGTGGAGCTCCTGGCCGAAGGGGCGAAGGGCCTGCTGCCCGGACCTGATTGCGCGATCGTCACGACCGAACCGACCGACGGGACCCGTCCGAACCTGCTCATATCCGTTCCCGACGGCCGCGTGCTTCTCGCCGAGAGGAAGGCGGGCTCAATCCTGGGCGTTCCCGCCGAAGTAGTCCCGGCCGGCGATCTGCCGCGGGCAAGAGCTGACGTTGTTGACTTCGATGGTGACGGAGCACAGGACCTGGTGATTGGGACGGCTGACGGCCGCGCCTTCCTGCGCCCCGGCACCGGGAGCTCGGGTGGTGAGAGATTCGCTGCACCCGTACCCATAGGTTCGGAGGACGGGAGCGTTCCATCGCCGGACGGCGCTCCGCTGCGCGATCTATCGCCCAGGTGCGTCGACTGGGACGGCGACGGGGATGTCGACGTGCTGTTCGGGTGTCGGTCGGGCCACGTCGTGTTACTCGAGCGGACCGGCGCGGGCCAGCTTCGCTCCAGGGGCTACCTTGAGCAAGCGAATGCGCCCATCGACGCGGGCCGCTGCGCCGCGCCCGACATCGGCGACTGGAACCGTGACGGGCGAGATGATCTCGTCCTGGGTCGGGCTGACGGCCTCGTGGCCGTGCACCTGGATGAAGGGCGCGCGAGGGAGGGCATCTTCGGGCCGGGCCAGTTGGTCCGTAGTTCGACTTGCCTGTGGAGGGAGGAGGATGGCTTCTCGCGCCCCGCACTCATGCCCGGAACCGGCGGCCCGCTGCCGATGCTCGCAGTCGCAGGTGGTGGCGGGAGGATCTCGCTGCTGCACCGCACGGCGCAGAGCGTTCTCCGCAGTGAAGCGCTGTCGGCCGGAGGCCGGGAACTCGCGCTCCAGGGACTTGCGACGGTCTTCGCCTGTGACTACGATCGGGACGGTGACACGGACCTGTTCATCGGGGCGCGTGAACGGCCGGGCGATGTGTTGCTGAAGGCCCAGCCGATCGTCTACCTGGAGAACAATGCGCGGGCCGGTGCGCCACCACGCTTCAACAAGGCGGCCCAGATCGAGCTCTACACCAGCGGACCGAAGGGCGATTCGCCGCTGGAAGAGGCGGGACCCTTGCGGCCGAACGAGGTGTCGGTCATTGACTGGCTCCCCGGCGGCAACCCGGAATTCGTGGTCACCAGCGCCCACGGGGTGGACCTCTTCACGGCCAACGTCCCGCGCAACGTCTATCCGACGCTCTTCCTGGCGCCGGGGGAGGGGTCGCGCTTGCTGCCGCCGGTCTACTCCTGCCGAGCGACGGACTTCCTCGACCAGCCAGGCATCCTGGTGGGAACTGAAGCGTATGGAATAGTGTGCTGGTATCCGCGCGGCGCGTGGGAGGCCCTGAACGCGGCCGGGTAGGCGGCGGGCGTGACATCGGGGCTGTCCATCGGGCTTCCACGAACCTCAGTGAGTGATCCAACATGGGAATGCACCGAGTAGCCGTCATCCCCGGCGACGGGATCGGCAAGGAGGTCGTGGCGGAAGGACTCAAGGCGCTCAAGGCGCTGCAGGAGGTCGTTCCGGGGCTGGAGTTCGAGTTCACTGAGTTCCCCTGGGGCTGTGCGTACTACCTGGAGCACGGGCGGATGATGCCGCAGGACGGCATTGCGACCCTCCGGCAGTTCGACACGATCTACCTGGGTGGCGTTGGCTGGCCGGAGAAGGTACCGGAGGAGATCTCCGTTCGGGGTGTGGTGCTCGCCATTCGGTTCGCCTTCGATCAGTACGCCAACATCCGCCCGGTCAAGCCGCTTTCCGGTGTGCCGTGGCCACTGGATGGGAAGGACCCGGCGCAAGTGGACTTCGTGGTGGTCCGCGAGGCGACGGAGGGCATCTACTGCGGTCAGGGCGGCCGCTACGGCAAGGGGGAAGCGGGCTTCGAGCGTTGGGCGGGTCTACGGCCGGCGTTCCTGGAATCCGAGGAGATCGCGCTGCAGATCGGGATCTACAGCGAGCGCGGCTGCCGCCGCGTGATGGAGTACTCGTTCGAGCTGGCCAAGAAGCGCGGCGGGAAGGAGCTGGTCACGAGCTGCACCAAGGTCAACGCCATGAACTACGGCATGAAGCTCTGGCAGGACGTGTTCGAGGAGGTGGCTGCCGCCTACCCCGATGTGGAGAGCGAGTGGATGAACGCCGATGCGCTGGCCATGCGGTTCGTGACGGAGCCCGAGCGTTTTGACGTCGTTGTGGCGCCGAACCTGTTCGGCGATCTCATCACCGATCTGTCAGCAACACTCCTGGGCGGACTCGGGATGGCCCCCGGGGGCAACATCGCGCCGGGCGGCGTCAGCATGTTCGAGCCACCCCACGGTACTGCGCCGGACATCGCCGGCAAAGGCATCGCCAACCCTATCGCCGCCCTGCTGACCGCCGGACTGATGTTGGAGGAACTCGGCGAGGCGGAAGCAGCGCGACTGCTGGCGGATGCGGTTGCGGAGGTCGTGAAGGAGGGCCAGGCCCTTACGCCGGACGTAGGCGGGAAGGCAAGCACGCAGGAAGTCGGGGACGCCGTGGCGAAGCGGATTCCAGGAGGAGGCTAGAACCAGGCGGAGAGGGCCCCGAAATGGGCATCTTGCAGGCAGTCAGAGACTGGCTCAACAGCCTCGGCAGCACTGGTGGCGGGAAACGCCTCGCACAGTATCGCACCCACACGGATGACGGGCAGCCGATCCTTATCGATCCGCAAGAGGCCGTGATCGGCAATAACGACGCCACAGCCTTCTTCCGGGACGTCTGCGGCGGCTCGCTGAAGGAGGTCATGCTGCGGGCCGGGGCAACCAATGTGCCCATGGACGAGGGCCCGGAGCCGCTACAGGGGGGAGAGACGCGCGTGGCCGGCTCCCGGGCCATGGGCGCCTTCCGCCGGTTCGGGGTCCGAGTCTCCGACCCAAGTGACCTGCCCGTGTTCGCGAGGCCGGGCACCTACCCGCACGTCGAGCTTGTCAGTGGAAATGTGCGTGAGGACGACACGCCCAGCGACGGCCGGCCGCTGGTGATAAGGAGCTCTGAGACCGATCAGTCGCGGACCATGCACGCGACGGTGGTTTTCACCGTGATTGATGCCAGGCGCGAGAACAAGCAGAAGCAGGTTACGGTCCACTTCCACGGGCGCGGCGTGATCCGAGCGAAGGGCTTCGCCCGGGAGGTCGGAGCAATGTCCCGCCCTTCCCACTACGATGGCGAGGAAGTCAAACAGCTCATAGAGAAGAAGGGCAGGCACTGGGCCGGCAGGATCCATTGGTGCTCTGCATCGGAGCGCTACTAGGTGGAACTCCCCGGGTGACGACTTCCATGACCCGCGTCCACGACTCGAACACAGCCTTCGGCAGCAGCCCCGCCAAGCGTGCGGACTGGTCGCTTCCCACCTTGCTCCGCATCCTCGACGAGCACCAGGTCGAGCACGCCCTGACCATCTCTCTGCGGGGCAAGTACTACGACTTCGTCGCGGGCAACGATGAGACGCTCAAGGCCTGCCGCAACCATCCGACCCTTCTGCCGGTAGCCACCGTAGACCCTCGGCAGTACCTGGATTGCGCCGAGGAGGTGCGTCGCTGCGTTGACCACGGCTTCCTGGCCTTCCGGTTCTTCCCCGATCATCAGGGATGGCCGTTGGAGTGGCTTCCGTTCTTTGAGATCTGCGAGCTGATCGCCGAGCACGGTCTGCCCATCATCTTGCCTGCCACTCCCGCCGGAACCATCACCGCTGCGGGGCGCCACATTGCCCCGTACGGTCTGCGGGTGCTGTTCGTGGGAGCCGGCTACACTATTATGGCGGAGGTGCTGGCGGCCCTAAAGCAGTACCCGAGATTCTACTTCGACACGCATCTCATGGATACGCCGGGAGCGCTCGAGGTGCTCTGTAGCGGGGGCGGCAGCGACAGGGTCCTCTTTGGCTCCAACGCGCCCGAGCGCTACCTCGAAAGCGCGCTCAACATGCTGAGCACGGCCGACCTTGCTCCCGACCAAGAGAGCAAGATAGCGCGGGACAATCTCCGGGAGTTCGTTGGCCAGGGGAGAAAGACTTGGGTCTAATCGATCTTCATGCTCACCTGGGCATCTGGCCCTTCCCAATACGGACGGAAGACCCTGTTGTGGGGCTGATCAAGCTCTTCCGTCACCACCAGATCGGGCTTGCCGTTGTGAGTTCGGCCAAGGCCATCTGCTACGACATGGCGGAGGGCAACAACGACGTGGCCCAGGCACTGCCGAAGACACGCCTTCTGCGTGGTTATGTGTACGTGAACCCCAACTACCCGGCTGAGTCCTGTCGCGAGATGGACCGCTACCTGGCCCAGGCCGCTTTCGTCGGCGTGAAGATCCATCCGAGCTATGCGCAGTGCCCGCTCGGCAGTGAGCCCCTGTCGCGTCTGATCGACGAGGTGGCGGCCAGGACAACACTGGTGAAGATCCACACCTATAGCGCGGGAGACGCGCAAGCGATCCCCGCCGAAGCAGAGAGGCACCCCGACCTCAACTTCGTCCTGGCTCACGCCTGTGCGGGCGCCTCCCGCGACGCGGCCGATGTGGCGGCGAAGTGGCCGAACGTGTTCCTGGAGTTCTCCTGCAGCCTCGCTGAGCGGGGGCGAGTGGAGTACGCCCTCGCGACCTGCGGCGCCAGGCAGATCGTGTTCGGCAGCGACATGGATCTATTGGACCCGGCCTTCACCCTCGGCATGTTCGATGGCGCCCACCTCTCCGACCAGGATCGCCAGGCCATCATGCACGACAACGCGGCGAGGCTGCTCAACCTCGATTGAGCATGCCGAACGGATGGGGGGCAGGGGGAGGGGACTGAGCATCACGAAGGTGACCCACGAGATCCTGGATCCTATCCACGTCTTCGTCCGACTTGATGCGGACGAGCGAAGGGTACTGGACTCGCGTCCATTCCAGCGGCTTCGCCACGTGCGGCAGCTAGGGCTGACGGAGCTTGTCTACCCTGGAGGCACACACAAGCGCTTCGAGCACTCGCTCGGTGTCATGGAGCTGGCGTCTCGCGTATTCAAGGTCGTAACGCGCACAGACAATGTGCGTGACGAGGCGCGTGACTTGCTGCCGGAGATAGCAGACCAGGACAAGACAACCTACTGGCGCCGAGTGCTGCGCATGGCCGCCCTATGCCACGACTTGGGCCACTTGCCGTTCTCACACACGGCCGAGAACGCACTGCTTCCTGAGGGATGGGACCACGAGCGGCTGACGAGAGAGATCGTGCTGAGCGACGAGATGAAGCCCATATGGGAGGGGCTGACCGTTAGGCCGCGGCCCGAGGAGATCGTGAAGCTCGCTGTGGGCCCTCGGAAGGCGAAGGATCTGGAGTTCACTCGGTGGGAACAGATCCTGTCGGAGATCATTGTGGGGGACGCGCTCGGCGTTGATCGGATGGACTACCTGCTCCGCGACGCACACCATACAGGCATTGCCTCTGGTCGATTCGATCATCACCGCTTGGCCGACACCCTACGCATCGTCGTCGCTCCCTCAACGGACCGAGCTGCCGGGCAGGGCGAACCAACCTTAGGAATCGAGGATGGGGGGATACACTCGGCGGAGGCCCTGCTCATAGCACGGTACTTCATGTACTCACAGGTGTACTTCCATCCCGTTCGCCGGATCTACGACCTGCATCTAAAGGAGTTCCTTGCAGATTGGCTGCGTGAGGGCAGGTTCTCGACCGAGGTAGATCGACACCTCCGGATGACGGACAATGACGTCGCCGCGGCAGTTTGGGCAGCTTCCGCCGACACCGCTGCTCCAGGGCATGTGTCCGCCCGCAGGATCACCTCTCGTGAGCATTTCCGACTTCTCTACAGCCCTAGCCGGCAAGAGATGAAGCAGAGGCCCGAGGTCGGCCATGCCGTGTTCGAGGCGCTCTCCCAGCATTTCGGCGCCGAGCATCTCAGGCACGACGTCTACACTGAGAGAGAAGGGGTGCTTGATTTCCCGGTCGTCGGCAGCACGACAGGCGAAGTCGCCTGGGCGAGCTCGATCTCCGATGTCCTGCGAACGTTGCCGGTGGTCAAGGTCGACTATGTCTACATTCATCCTAGCGAACGCCAAGAGGCCGAGGCCTGGCTGGAACAGAATAGGCAACGTGTGATCGACTCAACTCCGGAGGCCCAGCAATGAAGCGACTCGAGAGAGCAGCGGTGATCACAGCACTCATTGAATCGCTGGATGAGAGGGGCAGTTGGTGTGGCGAGACGCATGTACAGAAGACGACCTACCTCCTCCAAGAGCTGCTAGGGTCTGGCCTTGGGTTCGAATTCGTGCTCTACAGGCACGGCCCCTTCTCCTTCGACCTACGCGATGAGCTGACTGCCATGCGAGCCGATCTCCTCCTCGAAGTGGTGCCGCGACCCCGTCCTTACGGCCCCAGCTTGGCGGTTACAGACTCAGGGAGAAGGTTGCGTGAGTGGTACCCGAAGACTGTGGCCAAGTACCAGAGGAACATCGACTTCACGGCCGACGCCCTTGGGGGCAAAGGAGCTGCGGAACTGGAGCGACTGGCCACGGCTCGGTGGGTCACCGCCAGAGAGGAGTTGGAGAACGGAGTGGAGTACCGGGCGCAACGGCTGCGCGAGCTCAAGCCCTATGTTTCGGTCGAGGAGGCATTGGCCGCGATTCGGGAGTTGGACGCGTTAGCCGCCGAGGCAGCGAGTCTCGCCGCTGCTAGCATGACCCACGCGTAGCGGACC
>CBFDAZ010000021.1:0-18961 GCA_965602825.1 uncultured bacterium | reverse complement strand
TCGGTCGCCAGGCAGAAGGCCTTGCTGCGGCCGAAGTCGATGTCACGGACGTAGCTGCGGAGCTGCATTCGCTCGCGGTCGGCGGCACGGGTCACGCTGCGGAGGAGCCTCCGCCGGAGGGGAACGGGGATGGCGTTCCTGACAGCCCGCCGCAGACGCCGTTTGAGGCCAACCGGCGGGGGCCGCCCCTGCTGGGCCACGGCGCCCGGCGCCACCGTCATCCCCATGCGGTAGAGCAGATCGGGGAGCAGGTGGTACGGGTTGTAGTCGGGGCCGACGCCATGCCCGGAGACGACGAGGACGTTGGCGCTGCCGTCGCAGGTCGTCAGCAGGTCGCCGATGGCGCGGTCGATGGCCGCGTAGACGTCGCGCAGCCCCGACCGCAGACGGTCGTGCGGAACGTGGTCCGGGTGAGCCGGATCGTGGAAGCGCCAGAGGTAGTGGCCCGCCGGGTGCGCCTCACCGAAGACGGACACGAGCACGCGCGGCTCATGGCGGGCGAGCAGGGAGGCAACCAGCCGCTGCTTCATTTCCACTCCCTCGACCAGCATGTGGAGACGGTCGAGGGACTGGCCGACCGAGTAGGCCTCGCGGAAATCCTCCAGCAAGGGGTGCTGGCCGAACTCCGCAAGCAGGCCGCCGGCCGCATCGGCGGGACTGGTGGCGTACTCCCACAGGTGGTCGAAGGCGCCCCATTCCACCACTTGCAGCCCGTTCATCCACGGCAGGGGCGGCATCTTCGGGAAGTCCACGATGACAGCCTGTTCCTGCTCGCCCTCGAACCATGCCCAGAAAGGGAGCCGGAAGCAGTGTTCAGCGCCGACGCGCGCGAACTCGTTCTTCCCGTTGCGCATCTGGATCCGGTAGTAGCTGCCATGCTTTCCCGGGTGGCAGCCAGTGGCGATGGAGTTCCAGACCGAACCGTGCACCACGGTGGCGGTGGTGGCAAGGCGGCCGTGCGCTCCGCCGGCCAGCAGGTCCGCGAAGGCCGGAAGGTGTCCTTCCGCCGCCCAGTGCTCGATGAGATCGATATCGCCGGCATCGATGCCAATGAGTACGATCGGCGTGTCGCGGCCAGCGTCGTCGCGATTCAAGGCTTAGTCGGCCTCCAGCACCTCGGAGATATAGACGCGGCGGCCTTCATCACTGGACCTCATGCAGGCGGCCGCCATGGCGAGGGTGTGCAAGTTGTCGCGAGCGTTGGTCTCGGCCTGCGTGCCCGCCCGCACCGCCTCTGCAAGATCGCGCACCAGCCGGTACATGCCGCGGAAGGGCACGCGGCACTTCGGCGGATCGTCGCCAGGGGCGTCGGGCACACGCTTCAGTCGGGCCGCCGTCAGGACTCCGTGCCGCACGACGTCTCCGTCAGCTTCCAGATAGCCCTCCGACCCCTCGACCCGCTGCCGGTAGACGTTGCTCTGGGAGACCCATGTCCCGCTGTAGGCGATGCGGACGCCATTCTCCATCTCGAAGTGGGCATGGAGAGCAGCGCCGTGGCGGTAGTCGGACCAGGGGGGGTTGAACGCGTCGGCTTCAGCCCAGACCGCGTTGCAGCCCAGCAGGGCTCGCCAGCTGTCGAAGTGATGGACGGCCATGTCCATGTGCGCGAAGCGCAGCACCCGGTGGTACGTCTCTCCTGCGGGCCTGTAGCGGTAAGAGGTGCACTTGATGAAGCCCGGGGCGCCGATCAGCCCGGAGGAGAGCGCGCTCCGCAGAGTGCATTCCAGCGTCGAGTAGCGGTAGTTCTGGGCGATGATGAGCGGTAGGCCCCCGCTCTCCGCACAGCGGATCATCTCCCGCGCGTCGGCCATCGTCTCCGCGAAGGGTTTCTCGAGGAGCACCGGGAGTCCGGCCTCGAGGCACTGGAGGGTCGTCGGCCGATGGTCGGGCAGGGGAGTGCAGACGACTGCGGCGTCGGCCTTCACGGCCCGCAGGGCGAACTCAAGCCTGGGGAAGACCCGTTGCTCCGGCCCGGGCAGGTAGGCGCGGGCCAGATTGCGGGTGGCCGGGTCGGGATCGGCAACGGCCACGGCTTGCGCCGGGTCCCAGGAGCCGCAGAAGCGAAGCCACTGGTGTCCCCGCTGTCCGGCGCCAACGACGAGCAACCGCAGGGGCGGCACGGCTTGACCTCCAAGCTAGCCCGGCCTATTCACGACGAACGTCGCGGGCAACCCGCTTTTTTGAGAAAGAGCCGGTTTCCCGCGCCCTTCCGGCAGAAAACTCCGTTCAGGAGTCGAGGCTTGCCATAGAGCACACTGTGGCGCTGATCGCCCCGTCCTCGGACTTCGGAGACAGGTCGGCAACGGGCTCCGCGGTCCTGTCAGTCGTTCGCGCCGCAGTAGGTCCTGGATGATTCGAGCTAGCCCGAAACCAGATCTCCTACCCGGGCGCGCCGGGGCCGTTCGAGAGCAGCTCCTGGCATACCTGCCAGTAGCCCGCGGCGGTCTTCGCCCAGGTGATGCGCTCTGACGCCCTCGCCGCGGCCTGCCCCATCTCCTGCAGACGTTCCCGCGGCGGCAGGTCCCGGAGGAAGTCCGCCCACCGGTCGGCCTGGTTAGGGATCAGGAAGCCAGTCACGCCGTCGGAAACGAGCTTCTGCAGGTGGCCGCTCGGCACCGTGACTACCGGGCGCCCGCAAGCCATGTACTCCGGCACCTTGAGCGTGAACGAGGTTAGCTCGCCGCCGACGAAGGCGCGGAGGTCGTACGGAGCAAGGCACAGGTCGGCAGCGGCGATGTACTGCGGCACCCGTTCACGAGGGACGCGCCCGTGGAATACCGACCGGACAGACAGCTCGGCCGCGAGCCGCTCGTAGCGGCATCGATGCCGGCGCTCTCCCACCAGGTCGTCACCGACCAGGTGGAGCTCGATGTCCGGGCTGCTCACTCCTGCCAACGCTTCAAGGGCGGGCCGCAGGTCATGGTACTTGTCGAAGCTACCGACGTACATCAGCACGAGGGATTCCTGGGGGATCCCCAGCTCCGTCCGTGCTGACGCCTGCGGGAGCACCCGGAAGAGGGAGTGATCCACGCCCAGGCCGACGACCGCGATCCTCTCGGCCGGAGTTCGGAGATGCCGCACCAAAGCACTCTTCATCTGTTCGGTTTCGGCAATGATGCGGGGCGCCGATCGCAGGCTACGGCGGCTCAGCCCGTGCTGCAGCGCCGAGCTCACGACACGAGAGAGGTCGCGCACACTGCGCAAAGGGCGATAGGCGGTGCGGAGTGTCCCCATCACCGCGGCGCCCGGCACGCCGTGCTTGCGGAACGCGGCCAGGAGGTGACCACACGCGCTCCAGCCGTGCTCCAGGACCACATCATAGCGGGCGGCGTTCTCGGCAGCGAACCGCGACAGGTGGCGCAGGTAGGGAATGTCCCCCCACTTCCTGGCGTTGGGTGAGACGCGATGGGCGGCGCCAGCCTCGCCCACCGGCGCGGCGTCCTCCAGGGCGATAGCGCCGCAGGGGCTATCCGGTGGCGACTCCAGGAACGCGCGGAACGCGACGGTGACGTCCGCATACCGGACCAGCTCCCTGGCACAGGACAGGACACAGATGGTGCTGCCCCCCGTGCTGGTCAGATAGGGTCCCGGCGCAGCGTAGAGGATCGAGGGGCGTTGAGGTGCGGTGCCTCCAAGGACGTCGGCCTGCATTTGGTCAATCCACCGTGACGAGTGGCTCGACGCCGAATGCCGGCAAGTGTTTCATCATGGGACGCGGTTGACCTCCGGCATCTGGCTGACCGCCCGGATCCAACCATCGTCCCGTTCGAAGGGAAGGACCACATGAAGACCATCCGCGACCTCCTGGCGGCGGCGACGCTGAAGCGGGAGCAGGTGGACCGGTTTCTCGACCCCGATGCGCACAATTGGGCGCAGTATGACAACGAGTTGGGCTACACGCTGAAGAGCTCGTTGCAGCGGGACGGAGTGGACGGGTCGTCGACGATCGGGCGGTACGCCGAAACGGGCGAGCGGCAGGTGGTGAACTTCCCGGACCGCCCGTGTCGCCTCAACACGTACGGGGACAGCTTCACCCAGTGCCATCAAGTCAGCGATGGCGAGACGTGGCAGGAAGTCCTGGCCGCGCACTTCGGGGAGCCGGTCCGGAACTTCGGCGTCGGCGGCTACGGGGTCTACCAGGCCTACCGGCGCATGCTGCGACACGAGGCAACCGATCAGGCGGCACCGCAATTGATCCTCAACATCTGGGGCGACGATCATCACCGCAGCCTGATGGCCTGGCGCTGGATTGCACTGATGCGCTGGCATGCACGCCGCGACCCCTCGATGTTCCATTCCAACCCGTGGGCTCACGTGCGGATCGACCCGGGGACGCTCAAGCTGATCGAGAAGCCCAACCCCTACCCGACGCCCAACTCGCTCTACCAGCTCTGCGACGAGGAGCACGTGTACGAGTCCTTCAAGGATGATCTCGTCGTGCAGATCACGGTGGCGCAGCAGCCCGGCTCGGATCTCGACGTATTCCAACTCGAAGAGATGGCGGCGGCGCTGGGGCTGAAGCTCGACCTCCGAGACCCCGAGACAAGACCGAGTGCCGCGACGGCCCTGTACAACGAGTGCGCCTGGCTGGCCAGCGAGCTGATCGTGGCGAAGGCGAAGGAGTACTGTGCCGCAAGCGGCAGGAAGCTGATGATCCTCTTGAGCTATCCGAGCGGCGACGTGATCAACGCCTGTCGAGCGGACGCCGAAGGCCAAGGCGCCTATGCCGGCTGCCACGGCCAACGCTTCCGCGAGTACCTGGCCGGCAGCGGACTGCCGGTGGTTGACTCTCTGGCCAGGCATGTCGAGGAGTTCAGGACCTTCAAACTGAGCCCGCAGGAGTACGCGAACCGGTACTACATCGGCCACTACAACCCGACGGGGAACCATTTCTTCGCCTACGCGATCAAGGACGAGTTACTGGAGTGGCTCGATCCGAAGCCGATCACCTACCAGGACGAGGGCGCGGTCGTCCGCTTCAAGGAGTACTTGCCGGATTAAGCCGACGCATGCACGGCAAACGTCGCGGGCAACCCGCTCTTTTGAAAAAGAGCCGGTTTCCCGCACCCTTCCGGCAGAAAACTCTCATTCCGTGTCGCTGGCTGGCACGTAGCACACTGGCGGGCTCGTGGTGCCGGGGCTGTCGTCAAACAGAGCAAGGAGGGGCACAACATGTCGGAGTTCACGCGCCGCGATTTCGTGCGAGCCGCCGGAGGTGCGGTTGCCGCGTCAACTCCTCTACTGGCAGGCCGCACAAGCGCGAAGGCCGGCCCGAACGACCGAGTACAGCATGCCGCGATCGGCCTCGGGGGCCAGGGCCGACAGCTCGCCAAGACCTTCGCCGCTCACCCGGACTGCGACGTCGTTGCGGTATGCGACGTGGACCCGGAACGTCGAGCCCAAGCAGCAAGCGAGCTACCCAACCCAGAGGACGTCGCGCAGGTCGAGGACTTCCGCACGATTGTTGGGGACCCTGAGATCGATACAGTCAGCATTGCCACGCCCGACCACTGGCATACGCCGATCGCCCTGGCCGCGATTCTTGCCGGGAAGCACGTGTACGTGGAGAAGCCCTGCTCGCACAACGTGCACGAGAGCGTGCTGCTCGCCGAGGCGGCACAGAAGCACCGCAAGTGCGTGCAACATGGCACCCAGAGCCGCAGTGGACAGGGCATCAAGGATGCGGTTGCCTTCCTGCGCGAGGGGAAGCTGGGTAAGGTCCGGGCGGCGAAGGCGATCAACCATCAGTTCCGCGGCCCGATCGGCCGGGCCGAGGAGACCGACCCGCCGCCGGGCGTGAACTACGACCTGTGGCTCGGGCCGGCGCCCAAACGGCCGTTCACCCGCAATCGCTGGCACTACCAATGGCACTGGCTCTGGGACTTCGGCACCGGCGACCTGGGGAACGATGGCATCCACCAGGTCGATGTGGCTCGCTGGGGATTGGGGATCGGCCTCCCGGCGGCGGTCAGCGCGTCCGGCGGGCAGCTCTTCTACGACGACGACCACGAGACACCTGATACCCAGATCGTGACCTTCGAGTACGGCGACTCCTACCTGATCTACGAAATGCGGCTCTGGACGAATTACCAACTGGAGGGCCACGACAACGGCGTCATCTTCTACGGCGACAAAGGCATCCTGGAGGTGGGCCGGAACGGCTGCGAGCTGACGCTCATCGGCGAGGAGAAGGAGAAGATCGGCGGCGGATCGGGCCTGGGCGGGAACGTGCGCAACTTCGTTGACTGCGTCAGGGCCGACGACCCTTCCGGCCTCAATGCCCCCATCTCCGAGGGGGCCATCTCCGCGACGCTCTGCCACCTGGGCAACATCGCCACGCGGGTCGGCCGCAAGCTGCGGTTCGACGCGCAGAGCATGGAGTGCGTGGGCGACGAGGAGGCCAACAACCTGCTGGAGCGTGAGTACCGGAAGGGGTACGAGCTGCCGGACGTTGGCTGAGGCTACGGCGTCGGAGCTGGAGCTCCGACCTACGAACGACTGGAACGGCACGGGTCGGGGAGCCGCGGGCACGGACGGCTCTGGGACCTCCGCTGCGGACGTCAGTTGGGCTGCTGTAGCTCCTTCTTCCTCTGCTCGGCGCGCTCTCTGACCTGGCGGATGATCTCCGCCTCGCCGGGCGGCCGCTGGATGGGGCCGCGGAGTATCGGGTCGTCTGTCTCCTCCTGGAAGTACTTCAGCCGGGCCGCCAGATCGGCCTCAACGTCCGCGTGGTTCGGCTGGCCCGCCAGGTTCTCCGTCTCCAATGGGTCCGTGCGGAGGTCGTACAACTCGACCTCTGGTCGCGCGGCCAAGTGATCGTCGCCCATGTCGCGCCGGGTCAGGCTGGCCTCGATGTCGGTCGGCAGGGCGAGTAACGGCCCCGGGTCGTAGTTGCGGATGTACTTGAACCGATCCGTCCGGATGCAGCGCTTGATGTCGCCGGGGCTGGTGTTCTTCTCGGCGAAGATCTCACCGCTCGGTTGGTAGGCGCGCTCCTGCAGCAGGCCGAGGCATGAGCGACCCGACAGATCGTCCGGCACCGGCGTTCCGGTGGCCTCGAGCATGGTGGGGAGCAAGTCGACGTTGCTGATGAGTTCTTCGTAGACGCGACCGACAGGGAACCCCTCCGGCCAGCGCATGAGGAGTGTCGTGTGGATGCCCGGATCGTGGAGCGTGGCCTTGGCTCGGGGGAAAGCGATGCCGTGATCGGTCGTGAAGACGACGAGTGTGTTCGCCCCCAGACCGGAGTCGTCGAGCGCTTTGAGGATCGTGCCGACGGCCGCGTCCATGGCGCGGATGGCGCCGTGGAACATCGCGACATCCTCGCGCGCGCCGGGCGTATCGGCGAGGTATGGGGGCACACGGACCTCAGCGGGATCGTCCGCTTCGTACCTCTCCCAAGGTCGGTGGACCTCGAAGAAACCGACGCGAGCATAGAAGGGGTCTTGCTCGACGCGGCGCGAGCGCAGGAAGTCCGCGACCTGCCCGGCCACAGCGTGGCATTCGTTCCCGACCGAACGGTCCGGGAGATACCGGAAGCCCAGTTGGCGCACGTCCTTCACCTCGTGCTGGAGGCCGAAGAGGTAGGTCTGATAGCCGGATGAGCCGAGCAATCGGGCGAGGGTGGCGTTCTGTGCAGGCAGGTCCCAGTCGAGATTCACGAGGCCCATCAGCCCGTTGACGTGGGGATGCTTGCCGGTGAAGATGGCGCCACGACTGGGGCTACAGAAGCAAGCCGTGGCGAAGTGGCGCTCGAAGCGCACCCCGCTCGCGGCGAAGTCGTCCAGCACCGGGCTGCGCACGGACGGCTCGCCGTAGCAGCCCAGCCGTGTGCCGAGGTCGTGGGTGATGATGATGAGCACGTTGGGGCGCGGCGAGTCACTCAAGCGGCGGCCACCTTTCGGGGTCAGACCTCGCCAGGGAAACCCGTGTCGCGGAGCCACTGATCCATCTCCGCCTGCAATCCAGCCTTCCGGTCCGCATGGCCGGGATCATCGGCCAGGTTCTTCGTCTCGCCGGGGTCCTCGCTGAGGTCATACAGGTACTCATGCCCCGATGCGTAGCGGATGTACTTCCAGCCCTGTCCGCGTACCATGAACGATCCGGTTGTCTCCGGCGGCAGGTCGCGGAGACCTTCGGGGTGCGGCCGCACGCGCTCGCTGAAGGCATACGGGCGGAACTCGGAGTCGTCAGCTCCGCCTGTCATGTGAGGCACGAGGCTCTGGCCCTGAACGTGTTCCGGGATAGCCCGGCCCATCAGCTCGAGGATGGTGGGCATCATGTCCACCAGCGAAGCGGCCACGTCAGAGCGGCCCGGCCTGATCTTCCGGGGATAGCGGATCAGGAGCGGGATTCGCACGACTTCCTCGTAGAAGGCGCTGGTGCTCTTCCAGACCATACCGTGCCCGCCCATCATGTCGCCGTGGTCGGAGGTGAAGATCAGGATCGTGTCATCAGCCTGCCCTGTGGCCTCCAGCGCCTGCAGAATCCGTCCCACCTGGTCGTCGATCATGGCGACCATGGCGTAGTAGACGCGCAGGAACTCGCGGAGCCCGGGTTCGCCCAGGTCCGCGATGATCCGCCGAGACCACTGTCCCTCGAAGAGCTCCTCGCGGACTTGCCAGTTCGCCGGCAACTCCAGCGACTCGGGAGAGAAGCGCTCGTAGTACGGCGACGGCGCCACATTGGGGTCATGGGGCGCGATGAATGAGGAGGTCATCACGAACGGTTGCTTCTTGAGCGTATTGAGCCGATCGACCGTCAGGTCTGCGACTCGGACGTCGTAGTGATTCTCCAGCGGCCACTTGAAGCGACCCATCTTGGTGAGGAATCCAGCGAACCTCTCCTTGTCCCACCTATCGCCGAGCGCGTCCACCGCCTTCTGCAGGCCCGGAGCAACCTCGACGGGGATCGCCCAGTTGTAGAAGGGCATGTAGCCGTCCGGATCGCCGGCGCGGACCTGCTTGAAGCGTTCCTCCATCTCTTGGCCGTAGTCATTGGGCCGGTACATGTCCGTGTAGTACGGCACGGGCTCGGGAATGAGGTGCCACTTGCCGTAGAAGTGGCTGGCGTAGCCGGTCTCGTGCAGGATTCGCTCGGTGGTGACGTCGTCGGGCGTGATCCCCTTCTGTCGGGCGCCGCAGTTAGCCACGATGCCGTGGGCGTGGGGATAGAGGCCACTGACCAGCGACGCACGGCTGGGCGAGCAGAAGGGCGTCGGGCAGGTGGCCTGCCCGAACTGCACTCCCTCGCGGGCGATGCGGTCGATGTTTGGCGTGGCGGCCGGGCCGCCATAGCAGCTCAGGGAGCTCGGGTTGAGCTGATCGCACATGATGATGAGGACACTGGGCTGCCCGGCCGGTTGAGCCGTGCCCGGTTGCTTCGGGGAGAGGAGCGTCGCTCCGCTGAGGGCGGCGGCGCTGGTGGTCTTCAGGAAGTCTCGTCGGGTCTGTTCGCGCATGGCATTGGCGCTCCTGTTCGCTGTCTGCTCGGAAGAGCTGGGGCGGCACCCGCTCTGCAAGCTTCTCTCCCCGCCAGGAGTTTCCTCGCTTGGCGCCTTCACCCGGCACGAAGGCTGGAGGGTGCATGGTATGTGCAGGACCCCGAGGGCCATGCTAGCGCCCGTGGCTGCTCCCCGGCCGGAGAACAGCGACAGACCGGGCATGTCGTACGCGTCTAGCGTGCTCTCTGCTTGCACCCGACGTCTCCCGATCAGTCGCACACTTGGGCCGTGAGCCGTCCGAAGCCCCGAAGGGGGCGACAGCCGGTAGCCCATGGCGTGAGCCATGGGGAAGCCAGCGCCCAAAGACGTTGAGCCGTGAGAGGGCGGCAGTCCGTTTGCCGTTTGCGCGCCGGGCTTACGCCCTGCGCTGCCCTCTTCCGCCCTCAAACGAGCGCCGACGGAAGTGCGGGGAGCAGCCAACGGCTCTGCTCGTTTGATCGATGGACTTGGCCCAAGCACCAGCGTTCTGTCGGGGCTTATACGGCAACGGCGCGCCCGCACCCGCAACACCCCAACCATGTAGGCCACGGCCATGCCCGGCTCCCTGCCCATCTTCCTCTTCGCCCAGAGGCACTTCATCCAGGGAGTCACACTGACCGAGCACAAGGGTTCCGCTCGTCGCACGGGGGATTCCCTTGGGGGCACTCGGGTGTCGCCGAGGGCTCCTCATTCTGCCGGCCGCCTCGGACGTGCCGCCACCGGTGGTCCAGGCCATCGCCGGTTGGGCGCACCAAGGCGGGAGACTGGTGCTCGTCGGCGAGTGCCTGCACAAGGACGAGAGAAACCGTTCGCTGATAGACCTGCGCTCGACCGACGGCCCCGCGCTGCGGGTCGAAGCATCGGGGGATCCTACAACGTACGCGAGCGCATTGGAGCCGGTCTTCGAAGCAACGGTTGGGCGAGCCCATCGGGCGGTCAACGAGAACGGCCAGCCGCTCGACGGTGTAGAGATGCGGACGGCGGCCCAAGCCGACGGACGGCTGTTCCACGCGATTAACATGAACAAGACGGCGGTCGTGCTCGACATCGCCCCGCGGCCGGCGGGCACGTTGCTGGAGTTGCGCCGGCGCAGGCGTGTCGATCTCCCTGTCTCCCTCCAACCCCTCGATGTTCTCGTGCTTCGCGCCGGGCAGTGAGGTCGGCGTAGGTGGCCGTGTCGCGTGGCGGGACGCGATGCTGTGTCTCGTCCGTTGCCCAGGGGGCGGAGCTGGAGCTCCGCCGCCACGAACGACTCCCAAATCCTCGAGGCAGTCTCTCATGCCGCGTGGCGGCACCCTGAGACGATGAAGATAGCCGTTGTGCCGGCGGGCTTTCCAGCCCGCCACACCGACGGGTCGGAAGACCCGTCGGCACGAACGACCCCCAAATCTTCGAGGCAGGCCTCCGTGGCAGCGACGGGCAGTCCTACGAAGATAGGACCTGCGTCAGAGTTCATTCGAGTCCCCCGTCTTATCCGGGCTACACGGGGCACGGGTAGGCTATCGGTGGGAAGCACAACCTGCGCCGCTTGACGGAGGCTTTGGCCCGGCCCCCGGGGAACGCGCGGAGCAATCCAGGGCCAGCCACCAACAAGCGGCTTCGGACTGCGGCAGGGGGGAGATCACGATGCTGTGGTTGTTGGTGCTTGCGCTGATCGGTGCCGTGATCTGGCTGTTCGTCCGCGTCTTGGACCTGAAGAAGGAGATAGGCTGGCATCGCAGGCATGTCCACGACCTCACACAGAGGTTGGGGTCGGTCGAGACACAGATGTCGATGCGCCAGCCGGTCAAACCGGCTGAAGCGCCGCCAAAGCCGGAAGTTGCCAAGCCTCCCCTTCCCCCGGTGGCCCGCCCACCAGAGCGCCCGGTGACGCCTCCCGCGCCCGCTGCGCCCCCGGCCCCGCCAGAGCCCGAGGTCGCCAAGCCGGCCGAACCGGCGCCCCCGGCGGCTCGACCGCGCGAGCGACCAGTCGCTCCCAAACGGCCACCACTTCCACCTCGGGTCCCTCCCAAGCCGGTCGTCCCGCCAGCGCCCGCTGTACCTCCGGCGGCCGTGCCGCCCGCAGCGAGGAAAGCCGAGCCTGAGGCGCCCGTGCTGCCCCCGAAGCCCGGCGAACGGGAGGCTCGGGAGCGAGTGGTACGACCTGCAGCAGCTCGGCCTTCCCGGCCCGCCAAGCCGCCCAAGGAAGCTGTGGCTCCGCCGCGACGGCCCGCTGCGGCGCGCCCGGCCACGACCCCACGGAAGCCACCCGAACCTGACGTTACCAAGCCTCCGCCTGGGCCACCAAGGCGGCCGACTACTCCGGTGGAGAAGCCGGAGCGTCGTGACATCGAGACGACCATCGGCGTCCGCTGGCTGAGTCGTGTCGGCATGGTCGCCGTGTTGCTGGCTCTTGCGTTCCTGGTGAAGTACCTCTTCGATGAGCAGTACATCACCCCGCCGATCATCACTGTGACGGGAATGCTGCTGGGAGTCGCCGTGATGGTTGGGGGCGAGATGACCCATCGCCGAGACTATGAGATCCAAAGCCAGGCTCTGACCGGAGGCAGCGCCGCGGTGCTCTACTTGACGCTCTGGGCCGGTCTGCACTGGGCCGGGATCATCGGGAGCAGCGTGACCTTCGTGGCAATGGCCATTGTCACGGCGGTCGCCGCCTCGCAGGCCCTGCGGCACGACTCGGAGACGATTGCCAGCTTCGCGTGGGTGGCGGGCTACCTGGTGCCGCTACTCATCGGCGAGCAGTCAGGTGGGACACCGGACGGCGGGAGCAGCAGCGCCGCCCCTCTCTTCATCTACCTGGGCCTGCTGAGTGTCGGCGTGTTCGTCGTCGCTCAAAGGCGCCCGTGGCCAGCCTTCACCGGGTTGGCGCTCATGGGCGCCTACTCGGGCGCCGCCTACATGTTCCGGGTGAGTGATGGATCGCTTGAGTGGACGCTGGCGTATCTGCTGCTGATCACCGCCGGGATGCTGTGGGTGGCCGCCAGCCGCAAAGGCGCAGAGGGCGGCAACTTCGGCGCGATCGGCGGGATCGCCGGCTATCTGATCACCGCGATCGTGATGATGACCAGCGACAGCGGGTCGGCGTTCGTGGCGTACTTCTACCTGCTGATCCTGTCGGGTGGGCTGCTGTTCCTGAGCCGCATCTACTCCTGGCCCGCACTGACGTGGTGCGCCGTCATCGGCTCAATCGCCGGCTTCCTGCTGCTGTACTACACGGGAGCCACTCAAGTCGGCAACTGGCTCCTGCTGTATGTGATCCTGTCGGTGACCGGCGCCGTAGCGGCATCCTACGGAGGAGACGAGAGCGCGGAGCCCCTCGGCATTACTGCCGTCGGCAGCGCTTACGGCGCCGCCGCCTTCCTGGTGTGGGCGCCGGGCGCCAAGTCCATCACGGGGGATGCGCTGTTTGGCTATCTCGCGCTCCTGGCGGCGGGAGTCCTGTTTGTCACGGTCCGGCTGGAGTGGCCGACGTTCTCCCGCCTGAGTCTCAGCGCGGCCTTCCTGGCAACGGTGCTGCTGTACCAGCACGTGCCGGGGATGGAGCTCAACCTGTACGCACTGATGTATGCCGTGCTGTTGAGCGCGGCTTCACTGGCGGTCGTCGCGAACCTGGATGACCGTATCCTCGGCGGCATCGCGTGTGCGGGCACGTTCCTTGCTTTGCCCCTGACCGGCGTGATGGGGCAGGCCGAACCGCAGGCCCTTGTGCCGGGCTATCTAACCGTCGCGGCGGTTGCGACGATTGGCTTGATCGAGTACCGGAAGTGGTACGGCCTGGAGTGGTTTGCGATCGGCGGCGCCTGGCTGCTCCATGCGACGTGGCGGATCGCTAGCGGAAACCATGCGCCCGATCCGGCCGATCTGGCCTTCACCTCGGCTTACTGGCTCATCTTCCTGGTCGCCAACTGGGTCCGACACGGCGTGCGTGAGCGCCCCGCTGAGGCCCCGGACGCGATGTTCGCCTGCGTCAACGCAGCTGCTTACTTCGCCATAGGCTACTACGACCTCAGCCGGTCGGGCGGCGACGTGTACGGCCCGGGCGCCTTTGCACTCGCCCTGTTCGCGGTATATCTGGTGGCCGGTCTGGCGGGTCTGAGACGCTGTCCGGGGGAGACGTACTTCGCACCGTTCCTGCTCGGGATCAGCATTGTGTTCCTGACGGTCGCCATGCCTCTCGTGCTCGGAGGGTATCCCGTCACCGTCGCCTGGGCGGCCGAGGCGACGGTCCTGGTGGGCCTGGGCTTCCTCTACCGGTCCCAGGCCTTGCGGGTCGCCGGACTGATTGTCCTCAGCCTCGGCCTGTTCAAGGCCCTGGCCGTTGACAGTTCGGTCAGCCGCGAGGCTTACGCGTTGATCCTCAACAGCCGCGCGCTGTCACTTCTGGCCGTAATCGCCGCGATGTACGTGAGCTCGTACTTGTACCTGCGGCGGCGCGAGGATGTTGACGAGGATGAGCACTGGCTTGGCTCGGGCTTGGGCAGTGCCGCGACCGCGCTGCTTCTCTGGATCGCGAGCATTGAGACGTGGACGTACGTGGGCTGGAGGCTCGGGGCGGATGCGGCTGCACAGCAGTTCGCACTGTCGGGGGTCTGGCTGGCCTTCAGCGCTGTCTTCGTTCAGCTCGCCCTCGCACGCCGTATAGCCTACCTTCGCTGGGCCGCTCTTGCTCTGCTGGGGGCCACGATAGGCAAGGTGTTCCTTGCCGACCCCGGCCTGAGGGCCGATACATATACGCTGCTGCTCAACAACCAGGCCTTGCCCTGCCTCGGCGTCGCGGCCCTGCTGTACCAGATCGCGTACTGGTACGCCCGGAGCCGGGAGAGCGTCCACGAGGACGAACGCTGGGTCGGTACTGCCCTGGGGGTCGCCGCCACCATCCTGCTGTTGTGGACCGCGAGTGCCGAGACGTGGCGGGAAGTGGGCTGGGAGCTCCAGAAAGACCTGGTGGCTCAGCACTTCGCGCTCTCTGGCGTCTGGCTGGTGTTCGGCGCCGTGCTCATCCAGATTGGCATCTGGCGACGCATCGCGTATCTTCGCTGGGCAGCCCTCGCCCTGCTCACGGCGACGGTGTACAAGGTCTTCGCCCTCGATCCGCCTCTGACCCGCGAGACATACGCGCTGCTGGTCAACAGCCACGCCCTGCCGCTGCTGGTCATTGCGGCGTTGCTGTGCGAACTGGCGTACTGGCACTACCGCCGGAGCGAGGAGCCAGTCTACGGGATGGTCATGGGCGTGGCCGCGAGCATGCTGCTGTTCTGGGTCTGCTGCTCGGAGACGTGGATGTATCTGGGCTGGGAACGGCAGTTGGCGTTTGCCACGCAGCACCTCGGGCTGTCGATGGTGTGGCTGGTGTTCGGCATGGCAGTGATGGCGATCGGCCTGGCGAAGCGACAGGCGGCCTTCCGGTGGGTCGGTCTGGGGCTGTTCGCGCTGACCGGCATCAAGGTCTTCGCGATCGATCCTGCGCTTTCGCCGTCGAACTACCAGCTTCTCGCGAACCATCACGCCTTCCCGCTGATAGTCATCGCGGCGATGCTCTACGCATGCGCGGTGTGGTACGGCCGCATCGAGGACGAGCTGCCTGCGGAAGAGCAACTGATGGACAGGATCCTGCCGATCATCGCGAGCATCGTGCTGTGGTGGGTGGTGTCTTCGGAGGCCTGGCGGTACGTTGGCTGGGTACTGGGGAAGCCCGCGGCTCAGCAGTACGCTCTTACCGCAGCATGGACAGCCTACGGCGCCGTACTGATCACCGTGGGACTGCTCCGCCACCAGGCAGCGTATCGCTGGGCAGCCCTGGGGCTGTTCGCGGTCACGGTGGCGAAGGTGGGTATCTTCGATCTGCAAGCTCTCGAACTCCCGCTGAAGATCCTGGCCGTTCTGGGTCTGGGGTCCGTGCTGATTGCGGTGTCCTTCGGGTACCAGCGCCTGGTCAGGGCCCAGGAGGGAGCTGGCGACCGCTCGGCTGACACCTGAGGGGCCGCGTTGTACGCGCCGCACATCGACGAGAGGTGAGGCCATGTTCCGCACCAAAGTTCTGACCGCGATTATCGCCATTCCCGTCCTGCTGGGGCTGCTCTACATCGGGAGCTGGCCGCTGTTCATCGTGGCGACCGCGGTCATGCTGCTTGGGCTGCAGGAGTTCTACCAGGCCATGCGCATCAAGGGCATCGACCCCGTGGAGCCGGCGGGCTGGATCTGCGCCATCGGCATCATGGCCTCCACCCAGTTCCTCGCGGAGGCGCCGGCCTGGCGGTCCGGTGTCATCACCAGTTGCATGGCTGGTGCGGTGTTGATGGCGATGATTGCTCAGTTCTGGCGGAGGGAGGGGAGCTCCGTCATCGCCAACTCCGGCGCCACGGTCTTCGGCGTGGTGTACGTGGGACTGCTCTTCTCCTTCTTCTTACGGTTGCGAACCGTGTCTCTGCATGCGGATGTTGAGGGCATCACCGAGGGCAGCTTCCTCGATGAGACGGGAGCGCTGCTTCTGGTCATGCTGGCCGTGTGGCTGCAGGACGGGTCGGCGCAGATCGTCGGCCGGCTGTTCGGAACGAGGAAGCCCTGGCCCAACATCAGCCCCAACAAGACCCTGGAAGGGTGTGCGGGCGGCCTGTTCGCCGCGATATTGGCGACCGTGATCTTCGGTGCCATCATCCACCTCCCACTGCATCATATGGTCGTCCTGGGGCTGTTCCTGGGGGTCCTGGGGCAGTTCGGCGACTTCTGCAAGTCTCTCATCAAGCGGGAGTTGGGCATCAAGGACTTCGGCACCATCATCCCAGGGCACGGAGGAGTGCTCGATCGCTTCGATAGCCTGCTGTTCACGATGCCGATTGCCTACCTGTACTTCAGGCTCTTTGTGATGCCGCTGTAGGCCGCGAAGACGAGCTTGGGGTACGGCACGGGTGTCCGCCCACCATGGAGAGATCCGAATGACCGACACCGAAGCCGATCCACCCAAGGGCGAGCTGACCGGGGTCCAGCGGCACCTCTACGCGGCGGGACACTTCGGGATCAGCTTCATGGGGATTGTCACGGCCATGTGGGTGGCGAAGTTCTACTTCCCCAACGACCCGGAGCAGGTGAACCTGGTGCCTGCCTTCCTGGCGCCGTGGATCATGGCGTTGGGGCGAGTGACGGACGGCGTCAACGACCCGGTGGTCGGCTACCTGAGCGACAGTGCCCGCACGCGCTGGGGCCGCCGGAAGCCGTTCATGGTCGTCGGCCTCCCCCTCCTCTGTGTGCTCTTTGCGCTCGTTTGGTACCCGCCGACAGCCCAGGAGAGCGCCACCAACTTCTGGTATGCATCTCTGGTGCTGGTGGTCTTCTTCGCCGCCTTCACCGCCTACGTGGGGCCGTACACAGCGATGCTGGCCGAGGTCGCCGGGAGCGCGGACGAACGCGTCAAGCTGAGCGCCTTGCAGGGGATCTACAACGTCCTCGGCCTCGTCGCCGGAGGCTTCGTGACCGGCGAAGCATTGAAGCGTGGAATGAGCGACCAAGAGATGGCCTGGATGGTCACCGGCGTGTCGCTGACAGCCATGCTCCTGCCGCTCTTCGGCCCGACCGACGACCCCGCTCGGGTCGCCAGACAGGAGAGGATCCCGTTCCTGCGGTCGGTCGCCATGACGCTGAGGAACCGACCCTTCCGACTGTACGTCATCGCACAGGTCCTGTTCTATCTGGGGCTCATGACCATTGTCGCCGCCCTCCCGTACATGACCGAGCCCCTCCTGGGCGAACACGTTCCCAAGGGCGAGGCCGGGACGCTTTCGGGGATCGCGTTGCTGGGCGGCGCGCTGTGCGTCCCACTCATCGTCGGGCTCGCCGACCGCCGGGGCGCCAAGAAGGCCTTCCTGTTCTCTCTCTGTTGGTTCGCCGGCTCGGCGTCGCTGCTGGTGTTGCTGGGCGCCTTCGGCAAACAACCGTGGGGCATCTGGGTGGCGCGCGGACTGGTCGTTCTGCCGGCCGTCGGCATCGCCGGCCTGTTCGCGTTGCCTTACGCGATCCTGGCCAATGTGACCGACTATGACCGCCAGCGGACGGGAATGGACCGCCAGGGGATGTTCTTCTGCGTGCAGGGGATGATCCTGAAGATCGCCTTCTCCTGCGCCCCAATGATCGTGCTTGGGTCCCTGGCGCTATTCTCGGCACATCAGGCGACGGTCCTCACCTTCATCGGGCCGCTGACGGGCGTCTTTGCCATGGCGGCCTATGTAGTATTCCGGCGGTTCCCCGAGGAGGAAGTGCTGGCGGCCGTCGAGGCAGAGCCTGAGCCGACGCCGGAAGCGGCAGCCGGCGCCGGAGACGTATCCCCTTAGCACGTCGCGGGCGCCATGAATGGCGCCCCCACAAGGGATGCCAACTTCGGGTAATGGGAGGCGGCAGGTCGAGTCAGGGCCAGCGGAGGGACGGCAAACGACGGGATTGACCAGCCAGAAGAGCGGCGTGCGGCGCGTTTCCCCGTCCAGTCCGGCAATGCTATCGCCGAGGGGATGACTGGTGGGTTCACCCTCGTAGGGGCGCGAGAATCGCGCCCGCAAAGTCCAGGATTCGCCGACCCGAGGCTCAGCGCGGATACGACGCGGGCGCCATGCTGGCGCCCGTCAGGGGCAGGCCTACGCTTCCTCCACTCCCGACGGAACTCATTTGGAGCCCGTCCGGCGCCGCCAGACGACTCAATGGGCCCTGTGGCGGCCGACCTCGGACTGGCGGGTGATGCAGTGCCGAACGGAACCGCCCGGCGCAAGGGTGGTTTGGTGGCTCGCGCAGTGGGTACGATAGAACCAGTCTCAGGTCATCGGGGGTCTGTTAAGCCAATGGCTTAGCGGGTGATCTGATTTGCGTATCCCCGTTGGTGCCGACTTCGGTACTTCTGGACTCCCCCTATGTTGACACCAATGCCGTCTTGGAGCTTGGCATGGCTCGACGAGGCGCTGTGCATTCGTGTGATTGGCCGGGGTTCATAGCTGTTGCACTGGCTGTCCTGATGCCGGCAGCAACCATATGGTCCCAGCCGCCGCCCGAGCGTGAGGCGGCCTGGGGCGCGTGGCTGGAGCGACGCGCGCGTCCGGTTCGGGTCGGGCCTCCGGTGCCTCGGTACGCCCGGAACCACATCGTCGTGAAGCTGGCCGCGGGTGCCCCGGCCGCCGCCGTTGACCGATCAACTGCCCAGGCCGGCTACCGTCTGGGCGCAGTGCGGCCTGGCGCGCAGTGGACCACGGTCAGCGTGCCGCCGGGGCAGGATGCGCGGCAGGTGGCGGCCCGGATGGGCGGATTGCCGGGGATCGAGACAGCGGGTCTCGATCCCATCCTCTACCTGCACCAGACGCACCTTCCCACCGATGATCCCTGGGCGCAGATGCCCCCCTACGCTGATGAACCGTGCATTGCTGCCTGCTTGATCGACCTTTTCCACCCGGACTGCTGCCTGGAGTGGCTCTTCGCTCACCTGATCTGCCAGCAGTGGGGGCTCTTCCA
>CBFDAZ010000020.1:0-19142 GCA_965602825.1 uncultured bacterium | reverse complement strand
TGGATGTGCGCCCATCCGCGTTCCTGGTACTCCCACCGCGTGTAGGCCAGCAACCCGTTGTCGAGCGTGTGGGGCAGGTAGTCCCCGTCCTTGCTCACCGTCAGCCTGCGCACGTTCCCGGTATTTGGGTCCACGGCGTAGAGGTTGCACGAGGTCTCGTCCTTGTCGTACTCATTGCACTGCAGGGACGTGACGCAGCGCTCGGAGACGAAGGCAATATCGCCGTTGGGTAGGTACGACGGGTCCAGGTCGCTCCATTCGCCATCGGTGACCTGCCGCAGCTCCGTGCCGTCCACGTTGATCTCGAAGATGTGGATCGGCTCCTCCTCCCGCCGGAGCTCATAGCTCGCCGGGCGTACCAGCCACTTCTCGGGCGGCTGATCTGTCTCCGTCCTGGCATAGCCGAAGGCGATCCGCCTGGCATCTGGCGACAGGTCCATCCCGTGCACGTGACCGGGTCCGAGGGCTCCGTGGATGATCTCAGTGAGGGCGCCGTCCGGCGAAAGGGGCGAGAGGGTGCAAATGTCGCCCCCCGGCCGCGACACCCACGGCATGTGGTTGAGGCATACGTCCGGGTAGGCCTGTTGGGTATGGCGCTTGACGAACAGCAATCGGTCGCACGCAAGCGCCGGATTCGACAGAGCGATGTCGCGAACCAGCCAGCGCGCTTCGCGGTAGAGCGCGGCCCGTGCCGCCAGGTCCGGGCCGGACGTTCGCTCGCTTTGCTCCAGGTCGCGCATCCGGCGCCGCAGCTCTCGGAACGCCGGGGGCGACTTCTGGCCGAAATCCTCCAGAAGCCGCTGCCCTCGGCCGATCGTCTCGCGCACGGGGGGAACTAGGAACGGTCGAGTTTCGGTCATGACGGCGTTCGCCTGCCGTGCGGTCAGCACAACGGCGGTCGGCCCCTCGGTCTCGATCGGGAGCTGCAGGTCGACGGGGCCCGCCTGCAGCACACGAACGCTCGCGGCCGCGCGCCGGCTGATGCGCAGCGGCGTGAGGGAGATCGTCTCGACGGCGAGGTCAAGTGGTGGGTCGAAGGGCTGGGCAGCGACGACCTCCGCTTGAAGCCGATTGGCCCCGTAGCCTACCGCCGCCCCCTCGGGCCAGATGAGCTGCCACTGGGTGCCCAGCCGAAGGGGCTGTCTGATATCCCCCGCCAGCCGCACCTCGCCGGCGAAGCCCTCCAGCGGAAGCGCACATTCGATAGTCGTCTTCTGTTCGTCCCGGGCCGCAACAGCATCCGTAGTTGGTTGGCCATCGAGAGTCACCCGAGGTGGGTCGTCTAGCGACAGGCCGACCAGGCGACGCCCGAGCCCAAAGACCGCCGAGCCCATCGAGCCCCCTCGCGACCACATGCTCAGGCTGCTCTGTCGGGCGGGCTTACGAAGCGCCAGGTTCCGCTCGGGCTCGTCCGGGCCGTAGACCTCCACCTCGTCCAGGTGGAAGAAGATCCCGGTCTCACTCGGTATCTGCAGGCGCACAAAGCGGGCGCTCAGGTCTTCGAAGTCAACGTCCAGCGGCGGAGCACCGCTCACGCCACCGAAGTGCTTGTTGCGGTTCTCGTGTCGCACCGTCCAGTTCTCGCCATCGTCGGAGGTCAGGATCAACAGGTTGTCGGCGTTGTGCAACCCGGGCTTGTAGTCCAGCCGGTTGAAGACGATGATCCGCGCAATCCGCTCTCGCCTCCCCAGATCAACCTGCCACCATGGGTTCGCCTCCCACCCGCAGTGGAAGTCGTAGATGCCGTTCTTCACGCCGTCAACCGCCCCCCCCGCGTCGGCCGCGGTGAAGTGACCGCGGAACAGATGCGCCGACTCGCCCGGTACCGTCGCTGCTACGTAGAGCGACTCGCCGTCGTGGCACAGCCGGATGGTTGGGTGCTCGGGCTTCTGCGGCGGCAGTTCGAGTGCCTGGGCCCAGCAGGCATCATCGAGGTGTCCGTCAAGCACAGGCCGGGCCGTCTTCGGCGCAACTGGTTGATCGCTGGACGGCAGCCCCGGCCAGTTCACCACCTCACCCGGCAACCGTATCGTGCCGGGTTGAGTAAGCTGCGCCATGCGCTGCGCATCGTGGCGCGCCCAGTCGGCCTCAACCTGCTCCCGCGCCGCCGTTGAGAGAGCCTTGGGGGCACCGCAGCAGGTTGCTGGACAAAGGACTGACAGGCCGCCAATCAGCAAGGTCAGGCCTGCCGCTACGGAGAGGGACACTCGTTGTGTGCGCATGATCCTCCCGATGGTTGCTCTGACGATTCGTCGCCGTCCGTGCCGACGGGTCTCCAGGCCCGTCGGCGTAGCGGGCCCGGAAGCCCCCTGGCAGACCGCCTACCTTCATCGTTCCCGGGCGCCTCACTTGTGACACCCCCACCTGCCGGAATGTCCGTGGTTTCCCGGTCCCCGCCCCTTTGCCCTTGGCGCCGGCGGAAGCACCAACGCGATCGGCAGGGATCGCGCGCATGAAGGACCAACATCGTTCCGGCCGCGCGTACTCCATCAGGGCCGGCCCAAGGCAAGCGAAGGGAATGAGCCTCACCATGACCCGCAAGATCGACTTCGCGCAGATCCCGCTTGGGAAACCGTTGGAGGCCGATACCTCTTCGGAGGACCGGCATCCATCTCTGGAAGACTGGTCAACGCCACTGACCCCTCACCGCTACTGGAACCGGCCCTCCCATTTCGAGGTCATCGACGAAGCCGGGCAGCGGGTCCTGGCTCATCCATCGAAGCACGACGACTGCCTGATCGCGGGCGACGGCTTCGATGCCGACTACACCGTCGAGGCGGAGATGGCCCAGCTTGGCGCGGAGACGGTGCCCAACAACGACGACCGCTTCGGCACCACCAGCCGGGCCGGTGCGTTCGCGCGCTACCGGACGCTCCGCCACTACTACCAGTTCTGTATTGAAGGACTCGAACGCCTTCGCCTCTACCGGCGCGCCGACGAGGACTGGCATGTGCTCGCCGAGCGGAAGATGGAAGTCGAGCCCGGGCGCTACTACACCCTCGCGATGCAGGTGCAGGGCGACGAGATCGTGTGCCGGATGGATGGCGAGGAGGCCTTCCGCGTCAGTGATCCAGAGTATGCGACCGGCAAAGCGGGCTGGCGCACGAACGGCGACTCCCGCCTGCGACGGATCGAGCTGTCTTCGGGCCCCGCGGCGGATTCCGCCGCCAATGCCAGGCGCGCGGCCCATCAGGAGGACGTGACGACCGAGCGGGAACGCTATCCGCAGCCCGTTCTGTGGAAGGTGGTACCGAAAGGCGACCTCACCGGTACCGTCTGCCAACTGGGTCACGCAACGGGCCTCGATACATGGACCGTACTCCTGCACAGCAGTACGGCGGTCTACACGCCCGACGACAACCTTGACGCTCTCCTTGCTCTCGTGGACTTCGAAGGCACCCTCGTCTGGCAGCGAGACCTGCCCGTGCGCTTTCCGCGACTGATCGACCTCGACGGGGACGGCCGGGACGAGATCGTCTGCTTCCTGGATGATCATCTGACCATCCTCGACGGCGCCGAGGGCCAGGTCATCGCACAGACTGCGCTCCCGGAGGCCAAGCGCCGCGACGGTTCCGTTGGTCCGCTCTGGCCGGAGTTCAACGGGATCGCCTTCGCCGACCTGTGCGGCATCGGTCGCCCGAGCGACATCGTGCTGAAGGAAGAGAACCATACCGGCGGCCACAACCTGTGGGCCTACGACAGCGAACTGCAGTCGCTGTGGCACGCGGTTGTCGGCTGGCCGCGGTATGGGCACGGGATCGACTTCTGGGATGTCAATGGGGACGGACGGGACGAGGTCATGGCCGGCTACGACCTGCTGTCCGCGGATGGGGAGCTGATCCGGCGTGTTGAGGGAGCTGAGGGCATCCCGCCCCTTGGGTCAGACCACGCCGACGTCGTGGCCGTCGGCCCGTTCGGCCCCGAAGGCGAACTGCTGGCCGGCATCTGCACGGGCTCCGATGGCTTCTGGCTCGTGGACATCCTGACCGGCCAGCCCATCGCCAGACACCGCATTGGCCATGCGCAGGGCATCGCGGTCGGCAGGTTCTTCCCCGACCTCCCCGGCCTGCAGTTCCTCTCGGGCACGCGCTGGGACAACTACGGGATCATCAGCTTCTTTTCGACTGAAGGGGAGCGGCTCTTCACCTTCGAGCCCGACAACGTCGCCCAGGGCGGCCCGCCCGTCAACTGGACGGGCGATGGCAGAGAGCTGCTTCTCCTGGCAAGCACGCCGCCGATCCTGGGCATGTACGACCATCGAGGCCGCAAGGTAGTGGAGTTCCCGGCCGACTTCCCGGAGCGCGAGTTCTACGGGAAGATCGGCGGCCTGCCGGTCGTCATGGACGTGACAGGTGACCCGAGAGACGAGGTCATCTTCAACACTCCAAACGCCGTCTACATCTACACCCAGTCCGCCGAGCCGGCGCCCCCCGATCCCATCTACGCTCCCCGGAGGCCGACACGCGGCAACATCCTTCCGAGCAAGTCGATCCCGGAGTGGGAGAGCCTCTGACCGCGCCCAGAACCCGCGACTACGAGTTGAGTGCCTGCGCCGAAGATTCGCGAGTCGTTCGTGGCGGCGGAGCTCCTGCTCCGCCACGTTGGCCCGTCAACTCCAGTCGAAGATAACGCCGTACAGCGCCCGCGGATCATCGCGCATGGTGGCGTAGATTGCCGGCGCCTCGTCGACCGGCACCCGGTGGGATACGATGGGGTCGATCTGCACCACACCCGTGCCGATCAGGTGCAGCAGGCACTCGAGTTCGGACACCGAGAAGTGGCAGGATACCTCAATCGAGGCCTCGGTCGTGTGCAGCATCGCCCACGGGAAGCTCGCCTCCGGGCGCACGGCGATCGCGCCGATCGCGCCGCCCCTCGCCAGGAGGCGTCTCTCGAAGATATCGTAGAAGAGACGTTCGTATCCCGATCCATCGTAGATGACATCATACGGCGCGTTGGCCGTGACCTGCTCCCACGCATCATCGGCATTCATGTCAATGATGCAGTGAGCGCCCGTCTCGCGAGCCGCCTCGAGCCGCCGGGGGACCAGCTCGGAGACCGTCACGTGGGCCCCCACGGCGCGGGCGCCCTGAGCACCGAAGATGCCGATCGGCCCAACGCCAACCACCCAGACCTTCTGTCCGGCCGCCACGCGCAGCCGCCGGATGGCGCGCATCGCGACCCCGGCCACGCCGAGCAACGCGCAGGACTCGTGATCGACGCTATCGGGCAGCCTCACGAGAAGCGCCGGATGGGGCCCGCTATCGACCACGTGCCAGCCCCGGTGCCCGACGTACTGCCCGTAGAAGACCACGTCACCTTCGTTCAGCGAGTCCACCTTCTCGCCCACTGCTGCGACCCGGCACACGTGTTGGTAGCCATGCCGGCCGGGGTAGTTCCCCCATCCGAAGTCGCCTACCAGCCCATGCCGCTCGGTACCATTGGTGATCCCCGAGTACAGCGTCTCCAGCACCGCCTGCCCTGGCGCTGGCTCCGGCGGCTCCCCAAGCTCGTAGAACTCGATCTGCCCTTGGGCGGGGAATTGTATGCCGACCTTGCGCATCGGTGCCTCCCGATTGGCGCAGAACCCTGCACGCGCCTGCCTCAAGCTACTTGGTCCGCCGAAGGTTCCAGCCCTGTGGGCGAACCCCTGCTCCCCGGCCACCAACTTGTCTGCCCAAGAGACCGTGTGCTATAATCGCGACCGACAGAACCTGGAGAGTGTGATGGGAGAACCCACGTACGAACTGACCGTCCACCGCCAATTCTCGGCCGCCCATTCACTGCGCCGCTACGACGGGCCCTGTTCCCGGCTGCACGGGCACAACTACCAGGTCGAGGTCGTTGTCTCCAGCGCGGAACTGGACGACCTGGGCATGGTCATGGACTTCGGCGAACTCAAGCGCCTCTGTGACGAGACCATTGACCGGCTCGACCACCGGATGCTCAACGACCTCGAGCCCTTCAAGGAGCAGAACGCGACCAGCGAGAGGATCGCCGAGCACATCTACCGGCAGCTAGCGGTTCGTCTGGAGGGCCAGAACGTTCGCCTGGACTTCGTGCGCGTCGGGGAGACCCCGACCTCCGCGGCGACGTACCGGGAGGACTAGCCGGCCCTGCGGGCAGCCGAGAAAGCGTCGTCGACCCTCGTAGGGGCGCCATTCTCGCGTCCCTACGGGGGTCAACACACACGACTGAAGCCGGGCATCCCTCGTAGGGGCGCCATTCATGGCGCCCGGCTGTTTGCCGTCGCCGTTGCAGGCGATGGCTACTGCCAGGGGCCGCCAACACGGCGCCCGGCCGTTCGCTCAGCAACAGGAGCACCACGTGCGCTGCATCAGCCTGCTGTCCGGTGGGCTCGACTCGGTTGTGGCGACGACGGTTGCCGCGCAGGAGGCCGCCGTTGAGCTGGCCCTCACCGCTGACTACGGCCAGCGGGCTGCCGAGGCAGAGATTAGGGCGGCGCGGGATGTCTGCAGCCACCTGGGCGTCAACCACCGAATCATCGAGCTGCCCTGGCTGGGCGAGATCACCGGCACCGCCCTGGTCAGCACGGCCAGTGACCTGCCGCAACTGGAAACCGACGAGCTGAACGATGCTGAGGCGACCGGCGCATCGGCCGAGGCGGTGTGGGTCCCCAACCGAAACGGCGTGCTGATCAACATCGCTGCCGCGTTCGCCGAAAGCCTGGGGTGTGATGCTGTCGTCTGCGGCTTCAACGCCGAGGAGGCCCAGACGTTTCCGGACAACACGCCCGAGTTCGCGGCTGCCGCCACGGAGGCCCTCGCGTTCTCGACCCGCAGCAAAGTGCGTGTCTGGAGCCCAACGCAGGAGCTGACGAAGGCTGAGATCGTCGCGTTGGGCCGGCGCCTTGAAGCGCCGCTGGACCTTGTGTGGAGTTGCTATCAGGCCGGCCCCGAGCCCTGCGGCACCTGCGAATCGTGCCTGCGCTTCCGCCGGGCGATGGGGGAGGCCGGGTAGCGCCGCGACGCAGTTGGTCATGCCGGGGTGGAGCGCCGGGAACGATGGCGATGCCCCGCGCGTCACGGGCGTCTCACCCGTGAGCCGTTCGCAGGCCACACCGCCCACGGTCGGGACGACCGTGCACAGAGTCATGGAGGCGGGGGTCATCCGTGAAAGCACACGCCGCGCCTGACGAGATCGAGTACACGGGAGAGCAGCTCCGCTCCCTCTGGATCTACCGCACCTTCGGCATCGAGGGTGACGCGATTGTCTGGTTCGTGGGGGCCTGCGACGTATCCGGGGAGCGCCTGGTAGACCAGATGGACGCGGCCGGCGGGGACTTCATCAAGGCCGCCCGAATGCTGCACTTCATCGTGGAGCACTTCGACGGCGACCTGGACCACGCCATCCTGCGGCAGCGGCTGCTGGTGTGTCTGGCGCGTGAGGTGCTCTCCGGGGATACCCGGTCGCTGCGCCGAACGGGCGACGACCTCTTCGTCGCGGACCGGAAACTCTCGGTCTCTATCGCGACCGTGTCCCCGGTCTCGACGTTGGTGCACTTCGGGCTTAACATCGACCCGAGCGGCGCTCCCGTCCCGGCCTGCGGCCTGGCGGAGTTGGGGATAGACCCTCTTCGACTCGCCGAGAAGCTGGCGGCGACCTACATCGCGGAGGTGAAGCGGATGGCGAAGGCCCGATGCACTGTGAGGGGCGTACCGTGACGGCTCCGGTCGCCGAGATCTTCTCGTCCGTGCAGGGAGAAGGGCCATGGGTCGGCGTCCGCCAGGTCTTCGTACGCACCTATGGGTGTGATCTCTGCTGCCGGTACTGTGATACGCCGGCCAGCCGTTCCGCAACCGGCCCTTGCCGCGTCGAGTCGCCCCCGGGCTCGCGCAACTGGCGACACCTCGCGAACCCCCTGTCCGTTGAGGCCGTCGCCGATCTAGTTGCCGAACTCGACACGCCGCGCGGCCTGCACCATTCCGTATCGCTGACCGGTGGCGAGCCGCTCCTGCACCCGGACTTCGTGAACGGGCTCGCCGCGCGGTGCCGCGTGCTGGGCCTGCAGACGTATCTGGAGACTAACGGACAGCGTGTGGCCGAGCTGCAGCGCGCGCTGGATCAGATCGACATCGTGTCCATGGATGTCAAGCTGCGCTCCAGCCAGCCGGAGGATTCCGACTTCGACTGGGAAGCCCTGCTGACGCGGAGCATGGCGTTCCTTCGAGTGGCTCTCCAGAAGCAGGTGTACGTCAAGATCGTCATCACGCCGCTGGACACGGCCGCAGATGTCGAGAGGGTCGCGGCCGCCGTTGCGTCGGAGGCGCCTGAGCTGACACTGATCCTCCAACCGGTGACGCCGAACCGAGACATCCCGGCTGCACCGGCACCCGAGGAGATGCTCCGCCTGCACGCGGCCGCCGGCGGTCACCTTGGAGACGTTCGCATCATCCCGCAGTGCCATCCGCGGATGGGCCAGCTATGACTGCCGAGCAGCCACCCCGGGTCGGCATGACGACGACCATTCCGGTCGAGGTCATCCTCGCGGCCGGCTGCGTGCCCGTGGATCTGAACAACATCTTCATCACCGCCGACGATCCCCTGGCCCTGGTATCCAGGGCCGAGCGCGACGGCTACCCCGCCAACGTCTGTGGCTGGGTCAAAGGCATCTACGGGATCGTGCTGGAGCGAGGCATCAGGCGGCTTGTGGCGGTCACCCAGGGGGACTGCAGCCAGACGCACGCCATGGCGGAGACGCTTCAGGCCAAAGGGGTCGAGATCATCCCCTTCGCCTACCCCTTCGATCGAGACCGGGAGTTGCTGACGCTGCAGATCGAGAGGCTCATGGCGCGGCTCGATGTGTCGTGGGATGCCGTTCGGCGCACGTACGAGGATCTGCATGATGTGCGGAGGACTGTGGCCGAGATTGACGAACTTAACTGGAGAGATGGTCTGGTGAGCGGGGTCGAAGCCCACGAGTGGCAGGTGAGCTGCAGCGATTTCGGCGGTGAGCCCAACGCCTTTCTCGCCCGAGCGCATCAGTTCACAGGCGAGGTGCGGAGCCGGAAGCCACGGGACGAGGGGCGCATGCGACTGGCGTTGGCGGGAGTGCCGCCCATCTACTCGGACTTCTTCACCGTCGTCGAGGAGGACCTCGGTGCGTGTGTGGTGTTCAATGAGGTGCCAAGGCAGTTCGCCTTGCCGTGGTCATCCGAGGTGGATCTGGTAACCTGCTACCAGCGCTATACGTACCCGTACGATGTATTCGGCAGGATCGAGGACATCCGGGCGGAGTGCAAGCGTCGGTCCGTACAAGGCTTGATCCACTACGCCCAGTCTTTCTGTTTCAGGCAGATCGAGGATCTGCTGATCAAGCGCGGCGTGGACCTGCCGGTCCTGACGCTGGAAGGCGATCGGCCGGGCCCGGTGGATGCCAGGACGCGCGTCCGGCTGGAGGCGTTCGTGGAGTCGGTGGAGGCCCAGCAACGCCGGTAGCCGCCTCACCAGGCGCTGTAGTACGCCGGGCACCTTCACCGGCCCCCATCAGGCAGGAGCGGCACACTTGAAGTAACGGGAGGGCAGTAACGATGAAACGCACAGCTATCTGCATGGTGGCACTAGTCGCGATCTGTGCCGTGGCGGCGGTCGCGCAGGATGAGACGTCGGGTCTCACCGGCAAGGTCTACCTCTCCGGTGGCGAGACCTACGAGGGCGTCATCGAGACGGCCGAGTGGGGCGTTGTTGAGGGTGCTGGCATCGGAACGGACCGAGCACCCACCAATGAGTACATGAGCGTTGAGGTGGACGGCCAGCAGGTGAAGGTACCGGTCGAAGACATCGCTACCATCGAGGCCAACTGGGAGCAGACCGGGCCCGAAGGCGCGATGAAGTGGCAGGTCGAGTCACTGACCATAACGCGCAAGGACGGCTCGCAGGTGTCCGGCAAACTGTACTGGATGCTCCACGAGACGACGGTGCGCGTCCTGCAGGCAGATGGCGCCCTGGCCCGCGCCGTCGCCTTCCCCGTTGCCAGCGCGGACTTCGATCCGGGCAAGTTGCTGGTGAAGGTCGAGCTGGGGGAGGTAGGCGCCGCGCCGACGGAGCCGGATACGACTCCCACCGAGCCCGATACAACGCCCACGGAACCGGACACCACACCGACGGAGCCGGACACGACTCCAACGGAGCCCGATACCACTCCGACGGAGCCGGATACGACTCCAACGGAGCCGGACACCGGCCCAGCCCAAGCGGCGGCGGTGGGTCCGCCCAGCACCATCACCCTTACCGTTGTCTGCCCCAAGTGCGGAGAGAAGATCACTGTCACCGTGGCCGTAAGCGCCAATAGCGGAGAGTAAGATGGCCGAACCGAAAGCTGACACCGGGGGGCGCAGCCGCCCCTCGGTGGACGACCAAGTCAGCGTCTTCCTCGACGGGGTCATCCAGGTCGAGTCGGAAGCTGAACTCCGGGCAAAGCTCGCCGCCGATGAACCGTTGCGGATCAAGCTCGGCTGCGACCCAAGCGCGCCCGACCTGCACGTCGGTCACGGCACCGTGCTCCGCCGACTCCGCCGGCTCCAGGACATGGGCCACCACATCATCTTCATCGTGGGCGACTTCACGGCCCGCATCGGCGATCCGTCGGGCAAGTCCAAGACGCGGCCGATGCTCAGCGAAGAGGAGGTCAAGCGCAACGCGCAGACCTACGTCGAGCAGGTGGGGCTGATCCTCGACATCGAGAAGTGCGAGCTCCGGTTCAACAGCGAGTGGTTCAGTGAAATGGGCGCTGGTGGCCTGATGGAACTCGCCTCACACTACACGCTGGCGCGGATGCTCGAGCGCGACGACTTCTCCAAGCGAATGGCCGCCGGGGCCTCGATATCGATCCGCGAGCTGCTCTACCCGCTGGTACAGGGCTACGATTCGGTGGCGATCGAAGCGGATATCGAGGTGGGAGGGACGGATCAGACGTTCAACTTACTGGTAGGACGCGATATCCAGCGGGCCTATGGCATGGAGCCGCAGGTCGTGATGACCTATCCCTTGCTGGCCGGGCTCGACGGACGCGAGAAGATGAGCAAGTCCCTGGGCAATGCCGTAGGCATCACTGATCCACCAAACGAGATGTTCGGCAAGCTCATGTCGATCCCGGACGGGACGACCGACGAACGGGGGAACGCCCTTAGCCGCTTCGGCACCATCTGCCACTACTACCAGACACTCATGGATTGGCCGGAGGACGAGGTCCGCAAGATCGAGATCGATCTTGAAGAGGGGCGCGCGCATCCCAAGAAGGTCAAGGCCGAGATCGCCCGGGCCATTGTGGCCCGCTACCACTCCGAGGAGGCGGCAAGCGAGGCCGAAGCGGAGTTCGAGCGTGTCTTCGCCGAACGGCAGTTGCCGGCCGACATGCCCGAGGTCGCTGTCAGCCCGGATCTGGCGGGCGGGCCCGAGATCGACCCCATCAAGCTTATCCGCCACTGCGGCTTTGCCGATAGTAACAGCCAGGCCCGTCGGCTCGTCGAGCAAGGTGGTGTCAGTATCAACGGGGAGACGATCACCGACCCGATGGCCGCGACGAAGATCGCCGACGGGGACGTCCTTCGGGTCGGCAAACGGCGCTTCGCTCGCCTGCGGCTGCAGGGCGAGTGACGGCCCGAGGACGCAATCACGGATCATTGGGCGGCGCGGCGCTGTTTGTACCTTGTGGGAGGGTCAGACTGGTTGTGCACTTGATGAGGAGGTGTTCGCATGGCAGATCAGCCCGGTAACGGGGATACCATTGGTGGGGAAGTGGCTCGCCTCCTGGCTGCCGCACTCATCGGTGGCGTGATTGGTGCTGCTCTGGGGCTCCTGCTCGCCCCGAAGGCCGGAACCGACCTCAGGTCCGACATCAAGGACAAGGCCGGCGTTGCGGCCGAGAAAGCTCAGGGCTTCGGAGCCAAGGCGAAGGAGTTCGTCGATGTGGCCAAGCAGAAGATCGAGGAACGCCGCGGCGCGGGCGAACAGGCGCCACCTGAGGAAGAAGCGGAGACCGGTGAGGATCAGGCCGAAGCCTAGACAGTCAGGTCAACGCCCTGGCCGGCGTTCATTCGCGCAGCCAGGGATAGCGCACCATCGAGCGGCGGATGCCGGCAAGTCCGCCGCTCGATCAGTTCGGGCCCCGCGGCGGCCGGTGTCTGCCAGTCCGCGCACTGAGGGAGGGTCTCATCGCTCATGCGGGTCGTCATAACCGGCGGCGCCGGGTACGTCGGACGGACGGTGGTGGAGCGACTCTCGGAGCAACACGACGTGATCGTCTACGACCGGGCCGAGCCCGAGGCCGACGTGGCCTTCACCCAGGGAGACATACTCGACCTCGACCGCCTCCAACGGGCCTTCTCTGGCGCTCACGGGGTGGTGCACCTGGCGGCGATCCCTGCGCCTGGGCGGGACCCCGACGACCGCCTCATGGAGATCAACGTGATGGGCACCGAGCGCGTGGTCGCCGCCGCCGCCCACTGCGGCCTCCGGCGCGTGGTCACGGCCAGCTCGGACTCGACGCTGGGCTTCGTCTTCGGCGAGGGCAAGATCGTGCCCGAGTACCTCCCCTGCGATGAGGCCCACCCGGCCCGGCCCGCTGACTCGTACGGTCTGAGCAAGCTGATCGGGGAGGAAATCTGCCGCCGCTACACTCGCGCCGAGGGCATCGAGACGGTCTGCCTGCGTTACTGCTGGGTGTGGAACGACGACCACTACGCGAGTATCGACGAGTTCCAGGCCCATCCCGAACGCTTCGTCGGGCAGCTCTGGGGATACGTGGACGTCCGCGATGTCGCGCAGGCAGTCGAGAAGGCGCTGCTGGCGCCGGAGATCACCCACGAGACGCTGTTCGTCTCCGCAGCGCGCACCTTCATGCCGCAACCAACACTCGACCTCGTCAGGGAGTACCTGCCGCCAAGCGTCGAAGTGCGCCGGCCCGACTACTTCGAGGCCGAGCCGAACCGGTGCCTGCATGACTGCACCCGGGCGAGTCGAGCCATCGGCTTTGCACCCGAGCACGATTGGGAGGACTGCGTCAGAAGCTGACGCCGCCCGCTCCCCAGGATTTGACGACGCGGCAGAAGGGGAAGTTGCTGGCGGAACGGAAGAGCTAGTGCCTCTGAGTAGCTGCCGCGTCGCGTAGCAATCCGGCGGCACGTACTTCTGACTGAAGTCCATCCAACGGATGACGTGAGGGGAGACAGCCTGATGTCAACAGACCTGAACCTGATCGCCCCCAAGATCGCGCCGGCTCTGGACAAGGACTTTCGTCCCGGCGTGCTGGCAAACCACGCCTTCTTGAAGGCCGCTCGCGAATCCGGCAAGGCGGTGCCCCTGGTGATCGGCCTCGAACGGGGTGGCGGACTCATCTCGGTCTACCGGACCGAGGTCCTCGACCCCGAGGCGGACGGCGCCGAACAGAACCTGCCGTACGTGGAGCGGCTCGTCAAAACGCTGCTCTGGGCGCGTGGCGGGTGGAAGGTGTACGTCGGCGGGCCCGAGCCGGTAGGGGAGTACATCCGCCAGGCCTACTCGCCGGGCGGAATCCGCGCCTTCGATGAGGAGTTCATGGGCGGCGTCTACGAACACAAGTTTGCGGTCGAAACCATGGCGGCCGACGGTGTGCCCGAGGCCCGCGAGCAAGCCGTTGCCATCGGCCTCCACCTTGACGGCTGCCGTATCGGCTTCGATGCCGGCGCCAGCGACCGTAAGGTGTCGGCCGTCATCGACGGCGAGTCGGTCTGGGAAGAGGAAGTCATCTGGCATCCGAAGGAGCAGAGCGATCCGAACTACCACTACCAGGGGATCATGTCGGCCTTGAAGGCCGCTGAATCGCACATGCCCCGTGTGGACGCGATCGGGGTCAGCTCGGCCGGCATCTACATCGACAACCGCGTGATGGTCGCCTCCCTGTTCCGCGGGATCCCTCAGGACCGGTTCGATGCCGAAGTCAAGGGCCTCTTCCTGCGCATCCGTAAGGAGTGGGGCGACATCCCCCTCGAAGTCGCGAATGACGGCGATGTGACAGCCCTGGCGGCCTCGATGAACCTGGAGGTCAACGGGGTCCTCGGCATTGCCCTTGGCTCTAGTGAGGCGGGCGGCTACCTGACACCGGAGGGCAACATCACCGGCTGGCTCAACGAGCTCGCCTTCGTCCCGGTGGACTTCAGCCCGCGGGCGCCGGTCGACGAGTGGTCCGGCGACCGCGGCTGTGGCGTCCAGTACTTCTCCCAGGAAGCCGCCGTCAGGCTCGCGCCGAAGGCCGGCATCGACCTCAACCCGGACCAGACACCGGCCGAGAAGCTGGCCTCGGTGCAGGAACTGCATGAGGCCGGCGATGAACGCGCCCAGCGGATCTTCCAGACGATCGGCGTTTACATGGGCTATGGGATCGCCTATTACGCCGACTTCTACGATATCGAGCATGTGCTCATCCTCGGGAGGGTCACCTCCGGCGGCGGGGGCCCCGTGATCCTCGAAGGAGCCAAGAACGTGCTGGACGAGGAGTTCCCGGAGTTGGCTGCCAGGCTTGAGCTGCATCTACCCGACGAGATGGCGCGGCGCGTCGGGCAGGCTGTGGCCGCCGCCAGCCTGCCGGCGATCGAGTAGCCCACCACGGGGCTGAACGCGTAGCCTGAGACGTTGCCAACCTGCCAGGTGAGAGGTGCGAAGATGGAGCTTGCGCAACCAGGTGCAGAGTTGTATGTGCCGGACGGAGCGCCCGTTGAGGAGGCGCTGGCCCGAACGACCCAGATGGGCATTGGAGCGCATCAAGATGACCTCGAGATCATGGCCTACGGGGGCATCGTGGAGTGCTTCCACGTTGACGGGAAGTGGTTCACTGGTGTGATCATGACGAACGGAGGCGGCGCGCCGCGCGACGACCTGTACGCGGATTACACCGACGAGATGATGCAAGACGTACGTCGCGCCGAGCAGAAGAAGGCCGCCCACGTCGGCGAGTACAGCATCCAGGTGCTGATGGACTACCCTAGCTCGGCCGTGAAGGCGGCTGAAGCCGATCCGGTGGAGGACCTCAAGCAGGTCATCGACGCCGCGCGGCCGCAGTTCATCTACACCCACAATCTTGCTGACAAGCACGATACGCATGTAGCCGTGACACTGCGGGTCATCCAGGCACTGCGGGAGCTACCCGAGGACGCCCGGCCGGAGGCGCTGTACGGCTGCGAGGTCTGGCGCGACCTTGACTGGATGTGCGATGGGGACAAGAAGCTCTTCGATGCCGCGGCCCACGAGAACCTGGCTACGACGCTGATGGGCGTGTTCGATTCGCAGCTCTGCGGCGGCAAACGCTACGACCTGGCCAGCATGGGCCGGCGGCGCGCTCATGCGACCTTCTTCGAGACCCACGACGTTGACGTCACGGACGCGCAGATCTTCGCTATGGATCTCACGCCGCTCATTGCTGATCCGGACAGCGACCCGACCGCGTACGTGAAGGAGTACATCGACCGCTTCTTCCAGGAAGTGTCGGATCGGGTGGGTCGCATGAGCGGGTAGGCGAGCGGGCAGCCTCAGGGTCTCGCCCGCACCATCTACCACCAAGGGACCGGACGCTCAACGCAGAGAAGCGCGATGCCTCGATCCGACCGGGTCGGACGGCCTGACCCGCTCTCCCCGAAAGGTCGCCTCCTCGCCGCTCTCGACGGCCGGCGGCCATCCATCGTGCCCGTGGCGCCCCTCTACCTGAGCCTGTACCTGGCTGGGCCTCGTCACGAGGCTCGGGCTCGCCTCTGGCGCGAACGCGCGGAGGCGGCGGGCGGCGCTCTTCCGGTGACTCGTCAGGACTACCTGGCAGTCGAAGAGGCGGTCTGGCGCCATGGTTATGGCCTGTTCGCGGAGTGGCCCGACTGGCTGCATCTCCCGCATGTCGCGCCACGCCGCGCAACCGAGAACTGCGTAGTCGAGGTCGATGACGAAGGCTGCTTCTGGTGCGACCGTCACGGACGAGGACGCCTGGATACCCCCTTCACCAACATGGCTCCCTGCCTGTGGGAAGTGGATCAGCCGCCTGACTCGGTGCATGAGGTCAAGGCCCGGATTCCGATCGCCGATTCCGACCACCTGGCCACCTCGGGATCATTCGAGCTGGCGCAACGGCTGCTCGGCGAGGTGAGGGAGGAGTACGCCTTCTACTGGTCAACCGGCGCGCCGTATCCGGCCGCTTACCGGCACCTTGGCTTCCACGGGCTCATGGTGGCCATGCGCGAGCGCCCGGAGATCGTCATCGCCATTGCCGAGCGCACCTTGGCCAACACGTTGGTCTCGGCCGCAGCGGCCCGGACCGCGGGTCTCGAGGTGGCGTTTGTTGAGGAGTGGGCGTGCGGTGCCGATCTCATCAGTCCCGGCGACTATCGCACCTTTGCCTGGCCCTTCGAGCGAGAGCTCTGCCGAGGGCTGAAGGAGCTTGGGTTCCGCGTCGTGTTCTACTTCTGTGGCTCGATCCAGGATCGTTTGGACGAGCTCGCCCGGCTCGATGCCGATGCCCTCGCCTTCGAGGAGAGCAAGAAGGGATGGACGGTTGATATCGGCGCCGTGCGGGAGCAGTTGGGGCCGGGTCGGTGTCTGTTCGGCAATATCGATGCAGTCCTGGTGAGGGACGGGAGCCCTGAGACGCTCGCCGCCGAAGTTCGGAGGCAGATCGAGCGGGCCGGGCCCCGATCCTTCGTGACCAGCATCGGCAGCCCGCTGACCCTGGACACAGCACCGGAGCAGCTCGACGCTCTCGTACACGCCACACACGCATATGGCTGATGCCGTTGGCGGAGGGCAGGTGGCCTGGGGGCCGTCGCGAACTACCGCACCGATGCAGCGTATGCTCGGAGGTCAATCAGAATGTCGGAAGTTGCAGAACTCACCCAGCGCATCAAAGAACTGGTCGTGGAGTGTCTCTTCCTGGACGTGGAGCCGGCTTCCATTGGCGACGACGAGAACCTGATGGAAGCCTACAGCGTGGACTCGGTCAACCTGTTCGAGATCGTCGTCGCCCTCGAGGATGACTACGGCATCTCGTTCGAGGACGAGGACTTCGATGTGGAGACCTTCTCGACGGTCGCCTCCATTGCGGGACTGGTGAAACGCAAGCAAGATGAGGGTTGAGGCCGGTCAGGAGCCCCCGATGACCAGGACGGTTGAGTCCTCTGTCGAGTTCGAATCGGGCGGGCACCGACTCCGTGGGATCGTCCATCAGGGCCCCGAGGGGCAGCCTGAGGCGGGCCTGGTGTTCGTGCATCCCTTTGCCGAGGAGAAGAAGTGCTCCCATCGGACGTTCGTCGAGGCCGCGCGCAAGGCGGCCGAGGCCGGGTGTGCCAGCCTGCGCTTTGATCTCCGGGGCTGTGGGGACTCCGAGGGGTGCTTCGAGGAGGCCGGGCTCCAGGCGTGGCGAGCGGATCTCCGCGCAGCCGTCGCCTTCGCAACCCAGACACTGGGCTGGGATCGCCTGGGCCTGGTCGGCCTGCGACTGGGCGCCACAATGGCGGCCGAACTCGCCGAGGAAGCGCTCTCGCTCGCCTTCCTCGTGATGTGGGAGCCGATCGTGGACGGGGAGCGTTACCTGTCGCTTACCCTGCGCCGGTCGATGATGCGGAAGAAGCTGACGGCCCACGAGGGAAGCGCCGAAGCCGAACCCGGGCAGGCCCAGGAGGCTGAGGGCACGGTCGACTTCGACGGTTACCTGGTGCCTGCCGAGACTCGCCGGCAGATCGCAGAAATCGACCTGCTGGCGGGTGCCAAGGCCTATCCCGGCCCCACGCTCCTGCTGAATCTCTCCCCCCGTCCCAAGGTGGCGCCGCCGCTGGAGCAGTTGGCCTCCCTCTACGTCTCCGGCGAGGCGATGGTTGTCCGGCAGGAGCCGCTATGGAGCACTGTCGGTCTGGTGGATCCGACACCCACCATCAAGGCGACAACGGACTGGCTCGTCCGGACGGCCGGCGTCGGACAGCCGGTTGCCCCGTGAGTGACCGCCACGGAGAGGACGAGATTGGTCCCGAAGTCCCGTTTGGGGTCGGATGCTGCTCGGGGGATCGTCTCGGTGCTGGGAGACGCGCTGCGTCGCCGCTAGTGGGCGCGGAACCAGATGATGGCGACGATGAGACTGACCAGGATCCAGGAGATCGCGGCGACCTTGGCCACCTTGTCCAGCATTTCGTCGCGGCTGCCCTTCTGGAACCTGGAGGTCTCCTGGCCGCCCAACGAGGCCGAGAAGCCCTCGGCTGTTGTCGTCTGAAACACCACGGCCAGAATGAGTGCCAGTCCACTGACGACCGCAATGATGATCCCTGCTGTTAGCATCTGCTCCTCCGCCAACGTCCACGCGCCACGCGACCTGTCGGGCCACCGGTGACCACGGGCGCAGCTGGGCTCGATCGGATGACAGGCGCCACTATACACTTGGCGAACACGGCCGTCAAGGGCAGCCACACAGCGGCGACGGTGGCCGGCGGGGCTGGGCGCTGCTACGTCGGCTTCCCGTCAGTCAGTCGCTCGGGATGCGCGTAGATCGTCATCCGGGCGCGCCGCAGATAGCAGACCAGCGTCACCCCCAGGTCCTGCGCAAGCTCCACACCCAGTGAGGTGGCCCCCGACCGAGACGCGGCGACAGGGATGCGGGCCGCGGCGGCCTTGAGGACCATCTCCGAGCTGGCTCGGCCCGTGCTGACGAGCATGCTGCGGTCGAGAGGGCAGTTCCCGTAAAGGCAGTGGCCGATTACCTTGTCAACCGCGTTGTGGCGCCCTACATCCTCCCGCAAGACCACGAGCGTGCCGTCTGGCCGGAAGACAGCCGCCGCGTGCACGGCGCCGGCCGTGCGATGTGTCTCCTGTGAGGCCTGCATCTGCGCCGCGGCGCCCAGGAGGGCCTCAGGGCCGATCCGCAGGCTGCCTCCATCGACCGGGGGCGGCAGGTCGGCCTCTCGCCGGTCCCGTGGTCCCACGCAGGCGGAGGTCACGATGGCTGTCGGGCGGGGAGTGACTTCGCGGGGCGTTCGGACCGTGACCTGGCCGGTGTCATCGTCACAGACCTCCAGGGACACCACATCGGCCAGGCTGGAGATCAGGCCCTCGGTGTAACAGAACCCCAGCGCGAGCTCTGCGTCATGACCGGGCAGACGCATCAGGTGAGCGACGACCACGTCGTT
>CBFDAZ010000019.1:0-19219 GCA_965602825.1 uncultured bacterium | reverse complement strand
GTATCGTATGACCGGCGCAGGTTCCTCAGCGCCGTGAGTCGGTGTGCGGCCGCATGCGCGACGGGTTCGGCGGCCTTCCTGGGCACCCACAGAACCGCCTTGGCGGCGGTCGGTAGCGTCTCCAATATGGTCGCCAGGTACTGGCACTCGGTGGGCGGCACCGAGACGAAGTGCGACCTGTGTCCCCGGGGCTGCAAGATCAAGCCGGGTGAACGCGGGTTCTGCGGTGCCAGAGAGAACCAGGACGGCAAGTACATCACCAAGGTCTACGGCAAGCCCTGCGTCGTCTATGTAGACCCAATGGCCAAGGGGCCCTTCTTCCACTTCCTGCCCGACACGAAGACAGTGGCCCTGGGAACGGCCGGCTGCAATCTGGATTGCGGGTTCTGCCAGAGCTACACCTTCGCCCAGGCGCGCCCCGAGCAGACGGACAACAAGAACCTGCCTCCCGACAGCCTCGTCGCCCAGGCCAAACGGTACGGCCTGAAGACAATCACGTTCACCTACAGCGAGCCGCTGCAGTGCATCGAATACGTCATCGACACCGCGAAGGCCGCCCACCCCGAGGGCATCCGCGTCCTTATCCACTCCGCCGCTTTCGTCTGCCCGGACCCCTGGAAGGACCTGTGCCATGCGGTTGACGGCATCAACGTGGATCTGAAGGGCTTCAGCGAGGAGTTCTACACCTCAGTGACGGGTGGCCATCTGGCGCCGGTGCTCAATGCACTCGAGACCGCCCGGGCCTCCGGGAAGCATCTCGAGATCACCTACCTCACCATCCCCGGGCACAACGACAGCACGTCGATGGTGAAAGGCGCCTGCGACTGGATCGTAGAGAGGCTTGGCCCGGAGACACCGGTTCACTTCACCAAGTTCTTTCCCAAGTACAAGATGCGACAGGTGCCTCCGACCCCGAACGAGACGCTGGTCAACGTCCGCCAAACGGCATTCAGGGCTGGGCTCCGGTACGTGTACATCGGCAATGTGCCGGGCCACAGTGCCGAGTCTACGTACTGCCCGAAGTGCCACGCGATGCTCGTCAAGCACGTAGGCTACGAGCGCATTGAGTATGTCGGCCTCAACCCCAAGTCGGGCAAGTGCGTCCATTGCGGCCTGAAGGTACCGGGTACGTGGGCCTGACAGCACCGGTTCGCCGGTACGCAGTCCTGCCTCGCCCATGCAAGCTCATGAACCGAAGGCAGTTCATCCGCTCAACAGCACGACTCGGCGTGGCGGCCGGAGGCAGCCTGCTTGCCCTCCCGACCGCGTCCCGCGCTGCCGGCGTCACCCGGGTAGCCTTCCACCGCCATTCCGGTCTCCCCGAACAGGATGACGCGACTGCCGCGGCCACCGTTCGCGCACTTGTGGACGCGGCGGTCCGCGACACAACGGGTGCCGCAAGCGCGCAGGAAGCCTGGGGATCGCTGTTCTCGGCTGACGATGTGGTTGCCATCAAGGTGAACTGCATGGCCGGGCTTCTGTCCCCCAGCATGAGTGTCCTCAATGCCATCATCGAGAGTCTGAAGCAGACAGGCGTTGACTCCGACAACATCACCATCTTCGACAAGGAGGATCGGGACCTGATCGGTGCCGGCTATGAGCTCAACCATCAGCCGCCCGGGCCCCTCATCTACGGTACGGTGGGTGGACCAAAGGCGCCCGGCTACAATGTGCGGTTCACCACCAGGGGGAGCAGCACGTTCCGTCTGAGCAACATCATCGGCGAGAGAACCACCGCGATCGTCAACGTTCCCGTGGTCAAGGATCACGTCTTCGCCGGGATGACCGGAGCCCTGAAGAACCACTTCGGCACCATTCACAACCCCGAGGACTTCCACTACATCAACGGCTGCTCGCCAGCGGTCGCCGAGGTCAACTTGGCCCCGCCGATACAGGCCAAACAGCGGCTGATCGTGGGCGATGCCCTCCGCGTGCAATACGACGGCGGACCCTCTTACCAGGCGGGGTCCGTCTACGGCTACTGGGGCGTCTTTGCCGGCACCGACCCGGTGGCTATCGACTCCCAGCTCCTGCTCCTCATCGATACCCTCCGCGAGCAGGCCGGCCTGCCACCGATCAACGAGACGAAGCACCCCCTCCGCTACCTGGAGCCTGCAGCCGAACGCGAACTGGGCACGTGCGACCCGAAGCAGATCGAGCTGATCTACGCCGACCTTGCGGAGCAGGGCTGACCCGGCCGCCTACCCCTCGCCCTCCGACCAGCCCCCGAGGATCTCCAGGCCCTCTTCGCCGCGATCCTGCACGTTCTGCAGGGCGATGCAGCCGACGGTGATCAGCAGTTGCGCCCCCAGCCGCGTGAGTTGGTAGCGGCCCTCTTTCTGCTCCACATAGTCAGCGTAGATGAGCTCTTTGAGGTGGTAGTGAAGGTTGCCGCCCTTCAGGCCCGTCGCCTCGCTCAATTCGGCCGACGCTCGGGCCTCTGGCCAGAGCAGTTGCAGGAGTTGGATACGCGCCTCATGGGAAAATGGGCCCAGCATACGCGCCAAGTGTGACGGCGGCACGGTGGTGATCCCCGAGCCCTCGGGGCCATCGGGCCCCCCTTCACCGAGTGACGTAGACAGGCTGCTCCAACTGGCGCTGCCACGCGGGAACTTCATCGCACCCCCCCACAGCAGGATGAAGTCACCGGGCTTCTCCAGCCGTTGGTGCATCTCCTGCGCCATCACCGGCGGGCCCTCCGGCTTGGCCGACGCCAGCGCCTTGTCCGTCACCGGACCAATGCTCTCGGCTCCTCTGCGCCTAGCCATCTTGACCTCCTGTGTCGGGACCCGGGGTGCGTCCAGCCTCAATCACAACACGGCCTCCGGTCCGAGCCCGGTCCGAGCCAGGCGAGCGAACGTCGGTCGGTCGCCCTGCATGTCGCCCCGTCCTGCTACAGTGGCGCAGTCTGTCAGTAGAACTGTACATCGGTATCTACGACCTGTCAAGTCCCGGGGAGCCTGGAACCAAGCGCAGCGAGCATGCCGAGGCAGCCACTCATGCCGCGTTGCGGCACCCTGAAGCGATGAAGATAGGGTGGCGTCGGGTTGGGAAACCCGACCCACGAACGGCTCGAACGGCGCGGGTCGGGAGACCCGCGGCCACGGGCGAAGCGCGGATCTTCGAGGCAGTTGGCCATGAGCCCGGGCTCACCCGGAAACGATGAAGATAGGACGGCCGCAGGCTGGAAGCCTGCGCCACGCAAATCTTCGAGGCAGCCATCCATGCCGCGTGGCGGGGCAGCACGGGCCGGTCGCCCAGCCTTCCCTGGCCGTCTTCCGTGTGTTTCGTGTATTCCGTGGTTCCCGAGTCGTGAAAGCAGTTGAGGGGAGAACTCCGCAGGCCCCGGTGTTCCCAGACCGGGGCCCTTGGAAAGGAGGCGGAAGCTTGCCAGGCTTCACGCAGATCGAGTTGTGATCGCCAACCGTTTGGCTGCCTGACTGCCTCTCCCCTGCCTGCTGCGCGCAAGAGAGCCGCAAGAGAATGTGGAGCCTCTGGGGAGCGCCGGGCGCCCCAGCGGTCGGCGTGCGCGGCGGCTCTCAGGTCTTGAGTACTCGTGTGGGGACGAGCTTGGCTACCATCTCGCCGAGGCCGAGCTCAAGTGTGGTCAGTACCACGCTCCGCCCGCGGTACTCGTGCGGCATGTCTCGCGGGTGGGACATGATCTCCCGCCCGCGGTCGTTGACGGTGTCACACTCGAAGTACCGCAGCCCCGCCTCCTCGATGACTCTGGTCACGTGGAGTATGTGGGGCAGGACGTATCCCGCGCCATGTGGCAAGAGGTTCGCATTCAGCAGGCGGTGCAGCACGCCCAGGTCGGTCGCCCGCCTGCGGAACCCGAGGGAGTCTATGGTCGAGTCCGAGAAGTTCGGCAGTCCACGGAAGACATACCCGGGAATGTCGCTTCTGAGCATCAAGGGGTAGAGCTGGTCGGCGCCCTGCGAGAAGTCCAGTGAATGACACCCCAGTATCGCCTCGTTCTTGCTGACCAACCCTTGGTGGGTCTCGTTCGAGATCAACTGGAAATCGCCGAAGAGCCTCTCGGCCGCCAGTACACGCCGCTTCTTGGCGAACGAATCAGCGTACCGGTAGAACTCCATGAACTCATCCGCCTTGGAGCCCGTGAGGATGTGCAGGGGGCCGAACGGCGTGTCCATGGTGGTCGCCATGTCACGGAGAGCTTCGCTGAAGTCCCAGTACAGCCCGGGGCCGTGCTTGTTCTCGTCCCGCAGCTCACTGCCCGCGGCGTGGAGCACAAAGGCGTAGGGAGGCAAGCCGTCGCCAGTCTCCACCGGGTCGACCACGCAGATGTCGATGAAGTGGTTGCCCTTGGCGAAGTCCCAGTGGATGGGGACTCCATCGATCTTGGGCGGATCGGCCGTGATAGCGGCCATGCGTTCGATCAGGCGGGGGATCTCCGGGGGTTGCTCGATCCCCCCAACCATCATGCCGCACACATTGGGCTTGGTGTCCAGGACGAGCAGGTCGCGGTCCCCGTCCCCCCAACTGATCTTCCCGCCATACCCGAATCCCGACTGCCACCGGGTGATGTTCCGGGTGATGGTCATGTCGGGGGTGGCAATGAAGGTGGCGTCCGGCTCGTATCCAAGCTCTTCCTGGACGTAGTGGATCTTGGCCAGGCCGTATGGCATGTTGGCCAGGCACAGGCGGGTACCGCTGTCCTTAAGGCCAGTGGAGAAGATGTGCTGCCGGGCACGCTCGAGCCGGTCTTCCTTCGTCTCCGTCGCAACCACCACGCGCCTCCTGTCGCCGACCCTTGCTCGGGGCCGCCATTCTAAGGCCGGGCCTGTCCGAAGTCAAGGAGAGCAGCAGTCGATCTTCACACGCGCGGCCCCGGTCAGTCTCCTATTCCGCCCACTCGGCGGGTGCCCGGTAGACATTTGAGCGTCCGCCGCGGTCACTGTTGAACACCACATGCTCCCCGTCTGGCGCAAACACCGGATGGGGATGGGAATGCTGCGTCTGCCAGGACGTGTCGTGGCGGCACAGAGGCTGCTTCACCGCCTTCTCGCCCTCGTGCCTCACCAGGCACATGAACTTCCGCCCCTCAGCCAACTCGGGCACGATGCACGTATCGCCGACCACGAGCGTCTCATCGGGGCTGGTCTGGATGTGGCTGGGGTGCGGGCCGTCGTAGCGGAACATCTCGAGGTTCTCGCCACTCGGATCGACGACCGCATTGTACGACGTGACCTGCCCCGAGGTCGGCGTCTCCCTGGTGGACCACTGGGTGACGAGTCTCCCGCTCGCGGTGAAGTACTCGTGGCCCGACCGATCCAGGTGGCGCCGTTGCTCGAGGAGCGGCCACACCTCGTGCGTACTCGCGCGCACCACCCACAGGCGCTGGACGAGGTGCCAGGGCCCCTCGTGACAGAAGACCACGATGTCGCCATCGGCGGAGCTGACGTTCACGTGGCTGATCCACTCCCGCTCGCCCCACAACGCCATAGCGCCGCTGCCGTCGGTCATCACGCGCACCACCACGCTCGCGGGGCGGCGGAAGAGCGTTTCCAGCATGCCGGAGTAGAGCTTGCCGGTCTGCGTTGAGAGATCCAGCCTCTCGACGTAGGCGAAGGTCACCGAGGAGCCATCGCCCGTCGGCGATAGAATACTGGCCCGGAAGCCGTCGGGGATTTCATAGAGCGTCTCGGGGGGCCCTCCGTCGAGGGGCGCGCGCCTTACCTCCCGGCCCGAGATGAAGGCACAGGCCGCCTGAGTCGGCAGAATCGTGCTGGCGTGGTGGGAGATTCCCCCCGGCTCGTCGGTAAGCTGAACCAGCTTCCGCGACGAGAGGTGGAGCAGGTAGGCCTGCCACTCGCCCGTCCGATTGCTCGAAAGGAGCAATCCCTCGCCATCATCAGTGAATACAGGCTGCGTGAAGTACGGGAAGATCGTGTCGCCCCCGTCGTCAGTCAGGCGGGTGACCTCGACCTCAGTGTGCGGGTCTTGGGCCTGTGAGTACTCAATGGTGGTCGTGTCGCCGGCTAGCATGGAGACGCCTCCCTGTCGCGTCTTGAGACGCGCAAGCGGGAATTCCGTACCGACGCGCCGCCCGCCTCCATTCCGGCCGGAAGGAAGAACCGCCGAGGGCGCGAACTCGTATATCAACAAGGGAGGCAATCGGCCGCTGGACCTGCCCGCGACGACTGCAACGAAGCCCGGATTGCCTCATCAGTGGACCCCATGCCCTTTGCACTGACCAACCCGTTGGCCCTGCTGGGCCTGCTGCTGGTCCCCTACCTGGTGTGGGTGAACCGCCTCAGCCTCGCCGACCAACCCCACTTGCGCCGGCGCGTTTCCCTGGTTCTCCGCATCGTCATCGTGTCGCTGCTCGTGTTCTCCCTGGCGGGCGTCCAGACGGTCAGACGCAGCAACCAGCTCTGCGTCTTCTTCATCCTCGACCTATCTGACAGCATAACTGAGAAGCAGGAAGTCGCCGCGGCCGACTATGTCCGCCAAGCCGTGAAGCAGATGCGGCAAGACGACATGGCAGGGATCATTGTGGCGGGCTCGGAGGCCCTCGTGGAGCTGGCGCCCGCGCGGAAGCTCGAGTTCGATAAGGTCCGCTCGAGTCTACCCAGAACACGGACCGACCTGTCGGCGGCCATCCGCCTGGCCCTGGCGGCCTTCCCTGACGGCACCTTGAAGAAGATCGTGCTGCTCAGCGACGGCAACGAGAACCTGGGCAGCGCCGCAGACGAAGCTAACATGGCCGCCTCGGATGACGTTATGATCGACGTTGTCCCTCTGGTTGCGGAGTACGAGAGGGAGGTGCTCGCGGAGAAACTGGTTGTCCCACCCACACTCAAGGTGGGTGAGCCATTCGACCTCCGGCTGATCGTCCGCAGTCTGCAGCCAACCACCGCCACCATCCATTTGCTGCGCAACAAGGAGTACGTCCGTTCGTACGAGGCCAAGCTCGTCGCGGGTGTCAACCGGCTCGACTTGTCCCAGGCGCTCGACGAGCCAGGCTTCTACGGCTACGACTGCGTCCTGGAGGCCACGGATGACACACTTGAGGAGAACAACCGCGCCCTGGGCTTCTGTGTAATCCGAGGGCAGCCGCGGATCCTGTACGCCGAGGGCGACCCGGGCGAACACGAGTACCTGAGGCAGGCCCTCCTGGCGGCGAAGATCGAGACCGATGTGGTCGGACTTGCGGGGGTGCCAACCGCGCTGGGGGAATTGCAGCAATACGACTCGCTGATCCTCTCGGACGTCCGGGCCGATCTGATCTCGCTTGAGCAGATGAAGATGATCCGAGCGGCCGTCCGCGACCTGGGCATCGGGCTGATCATGATCGGGGGCGAGGACAGCTTCGGGATCGGCGGGTACTACCAGACTCCGGTGGAAGATGCCCTCCCCGTCTACATGGACATTCGCCGGAAGCGCAAATTGCCGGGGCTGGCGATGGCGCTGGTCATCGACAAGTCGAGCAGCATGAGCGGGAGCATGCTGGGCTGCTCGAAGATCGACTTGGCCAAGGAGGCGGCCATCGCCGCGGTGGATCTCCTCAATCCGCGGGATGAGATCGGGATCATCGTCTTCGATCAGGCTTTCAAGGAGATCGTCGAGTTACAGAAGGCAGGGAACAAGAAGCGCATCCGGGAGCAGATAGCGCGCGTGCGATCGGGCGGAGGCACCCAGATGTACGGGGGCACCGAGCGGGCTTACCAGCGCCTCCGGAAGTCGGATGCGACGCTGAAGCACTGCATCCTGCTGACGGACGGTCAGTCCATGCCCGCCGACCACGAGGGCCTGGCCAGGAAGATGGCATCCGAGGGAATCACCATCTCGACGGTTGCCGTCGGCAGCGACTCGGCGGTAGGTCTGCTCCAGAGCATCGCGAAGATCGGCAAGGGGAACTACTACTTCACGGACCGCCCCCGCAACATCCCCCGCATCTTCACGCGGGAGACGATGCTGGCCTCCCGGTCTTTCGTCATCGAGAAGCCCTTCCATCCCCGGGCCGATCCGGGCAGCGAACTCCTCAGAGGCATCGATCTGGCGAGCATGCCGGCCCTGCTTGGGTACGTGGTCACCACGAAGAAGGAGTTCGCCCGGAACAGCATGACCACACCGAAGGGCGACCCCGTCCTGGCGAACTGGCGCTACGGTCTGGGACGCTCAGTAGCCTTCACCTCCGACGCGAAGCCCCGCTGGGCGGCGCACTGGATCAGTTGGCCCGGCTACCGCAAGTTCTGGGAGCAGGTGATCCGCTGGACGGTACGCTCCGTCGCCAAGTCGCCCTACCAGACGTGGGTGGAGCTGGAGGGTAGCGAGGGCACGGTGATCCTGGAGGCGATCGACCGGGACGGCGCTTTCGTCAACTTCCTGGAGGCCGAGGCCCGAGTTGTCGCGCCCGGGCTCGATGCAGAGCGTCTTCCGCTGCAGCAGGTGGCTCCCGGCCGTTACGAGGCGCGGTTCCCCGTGCGCCAGGTGGGCCAGTACGTGGTGAACGTGAGCTACCAGGACGAGCAAGGACGCAGCGCGTCGCAGGTCTCGGGCCTCGAGGTGGCCTACCCGCCTGAGTACGCGGAGCTGACGCCGAACGAGCCCCTGCTCGCCCGGGTAAGCGAGGTGACCGGCGGCCTGATGGGCCCCACGGTCGAGCAGACCTTCGTCAAGCGGCGGAGCGGCGCCCGACGCGCGCGGGACATCTGGCCCCTACTGGCCGCGCTGGCGCTGTTGCTGTTCCCGCTCGACGTGGCGCTGCGTCGGCTGATGATCGAGAAGGAGCACCTGCAGCTCTTCTCGGAGGCCTTTGCGCGCCTCACCTGGTGGCGGCGGATACCTCTCCCGGCACCGGCCGGAGCCCCCCTGGGGCGTCTGCTGCAGCGGAAGAAGGAGACGGTGGAAGCGATCGAGGAGGAGCGGGCCGAGGCCCCGATGCCGGACCTCATGCAGCCACCTGCCGGACCGGGTGTGGCCCGAACCCCTGTGCCACGGCCGGCGCCCCCGGCGCAAGCGACAACCGACTCACGCGACCGCATGAAGCGCCTCCTGGAAGCGAAGAGGCGAGCCAGGCGTCAGTAACCCAGCCGAGGAACGGTGGTACCAGTGAGATTCGCCCTGTGCAACGAGATCCTGCAGGACTTCCCGCTTGAGGAGCAGTTCGCGGTAGCCGCACGCGTCGGCTACGACGCAGTCGAAGTGGCTCCGTTCACGATCGAAAAGAGCGTCACTGACATCACGGCCGAGCAGCGGCAGCGCGTTGTCTCCCTGGCCGCCGAGCACGGGCTCGAGGTCGCTGGAATCCACTGGGTCCTGGTTGGTCCCGAGGGACTGCACATCACCAGCCCGGACGCCGCGGTGAGGGAACGCACGGTCGAGTACCTCCGCGAGCTGGTGCGGTTCGGCTGTGACATCGGCGGGAGGGTGATGGTCGTCGGCTCGCCCCAACAGCGCAACATCCTGCCGGACGTGGCCCCCGATGATGCGCGGGCGTGGTTCGCGGAGGCGATGAGAGAGGCCGCTCTGGTCCCCGGGGCAGAGGGCTTCCAGGTATGCATCGAGCCGTTAGCCTCCGAGTTGACCAACCTCGTCACACGAGCTGAGGAAGCCCGAACCATTGCCGCCCAGATCGACCTGCCGAACGTGGGCGTCATCCTCGACGTCAACGCCATGTCGCACGAGGAGGACGACCTGCCGGCTACGATCACAGCGACGAAGGAATGGCTCCGCCACGTTCACGTGAACGATCCGAACCAGCGCGGTCCGGGCTGGGGTGACGTCGACTTCGGGCCGATCCTGAAAGCTCTTCTCGATATCGAGTACGATGCGTACGTGTCGGTGGAGGTCTTCGACTTCTCGCTTGACCCTGTCGAGCACGCCGAGAAGAGCGCGAGGTACCTCAGGCAGACGCTGGGCGCAGTGAGCTAGCCCGGATCGTTCACGACGAACTTCGCAGGCAACCCGCTCTTTTGAAAAAGAGCCGGTTTCCCGCACCCTTCCGGCAGAAAACTCTGTTTCGGTGTCGGCGCTTGCGGTGAAGCACACTGCCCTGCGGATGGCCCCACCATGGGACTGCGGGTGCAGGTCGGTAACGGCCTCCCCGCTGCTGGTATGTGTTCGGGCCGCAGTGCGTCGTGGATGAAAAGCGGGTACAGGCACGCCTTTCGCGCCTCAGGTGGGCTGCAGAGCGGCGCAGTCGGGCGAAACGCGGTGCCAGTCCCCGTTTTTCGCATCCACTCCAGAAGGGGTTCTGTGTCCCAACCTATGCGAGACTCAGCGGGGGCCTTGTGCGAGGGATGCGGGCCGGATACTCCGCCTGCAGACGACGGCAGGCTCGTATTCGGCCCCTCCTCCCGGCTCAAGTTAGCGCGTATGCCCCCGGGGGGAACGGCAAGGCGAGGCGGCGATAGCGGAAGGGACCACGCGTGACACGACACCAGCAGGATGCAGTAACGAGACGAGACCGGGAGGGAATGGGCATGCCGACGCGGATAGGTCTGTTCGCAGTGCTTCTGACCTGTAGCGGACTTGCCGTCGCTCAGACACCAAACGCTGCCGTGATGCTTGCCTTCGACCACGCGAAGCTCGCGCCGCGCACCGTGTGCGATGGCACGATCAGCGTGACGGATGGTGAGCTGGTCGGCCTGTCGACCGTTCTGTTCGACCAGGGGGAGGGTGTGAACGGGACTGCCTGGACGTGCAAGGCGCAGGGAACGAGGGAACAGCCAGGCGGTCTCCGGGTCGTGCGCATGCCGAAACGGCCAAAGGCGGTAGTTGCGAACCTGCTCGCCGAACCTTCAGCACAGGTCAGGATCGACTCTGCGCTCGGCGAGGCGACAGTGCGGTTGGGTGAGCTGACGATGGGGCAGCCGACCTCGTTGTTCGATGGGACGACGTCGATTGAGCTGGTCCCGCCGGCGGAATGCCTGACGCCAACCGAGACCGAGGACGACTACCCCTCCATCACGACGACAATTTCAGGCCACGTCTGGGCCGCCTGGCAGTCATACAACAACACGGACGACACGATCATGGTCCGCCGACTCTCCTCGGGCCGCTGGGGCGCACCGCAGGAGATCAGTGAGGCCCGCGGAGACTACCACCGGCCCCGACTGGCCGCCTCCGGTCGCACCGTGTGGGCGGTGTGGTGCGAGAACTTCGACGGCAACTGGGACCTCGTCGGCCGGTACCGCAAGGGCAGTTCCTGGTCGCCAACGGTGAGACTCACGGACAATCCGCTCAACGATTCACACCACAACCTGGCGGTCGCTCGGGACGGCGAGGTCTGGGTCACCTGGCAGGCAGACCACGGGAAGAGCCACGACATCATGGCTGCGCGGGTGACCGAGTCCGGTCTGGCCGGCGTCGTACCCGTCACCTCGGACGCGCGGAATGACTGGGAGCCGGCGACTGCCGCGGCGCCCGGCGGAGGGATTCAGGTCGCCTGGGACACGTACCACCGGGGCAGCTACGATGTGAGGACATGTGCCGTGGTCGGCGACCGGGTGACGGGGAAGCGGGTGCTGACCGATTCCGGCGACTACGAAGCCCACGCCTCGCTCGCCTTCGCGCGTGATGGGCGACTGTGGGCGGCCTGGGACAACGGCGGGCCGGAGTGGGGGCGTCACTCGCGCGACAACCCGCGCCTGCACCACCAACGGAGCTTGCGCCTGCTCGCGCTGGACGGCGGGAAGCCCCGCCGGCCGATCGTGCCCGTACAGACCGCAATCCCTGAGGCTCTGGCCGGCCACCGGGAACTCCCGCACCTGGCGGTCGATGGGACGGGGCGGCTGTGGCTGATCTTCCGCCACCTCGTCAACGTCCCTCGCTGGGATACGAAGACCAAACAACCCCAACGCCAGAGCCGCGGGATCTGGGGCTTCTTTGCTATGTCGTACGCGAACGGAGAATGGTCCTCCCCCACCTTCCTGCCGCACAGCGAGGGCCGGAACGACATGCGGGTCGCCACCTGCGTCGCTCCCGACGGGACACTGTGGGCCGCGTGGGCCGGCGACGGTCGCCAGATCGTGCGTGCCGAAGTCCCCAGCAACCACAATGTCTACGCGGCGCCCTTGCGCGCCGAAGACGCTGCGGTCCAGCTCTCTGTTGAGCCATGGGAGCCCGACCCCGAGGCGACCCCGCCCCCGGGGGATGGTGCGCCTCGCAAGCCGATCTACCTGGCCGCTGCCGGGGCCAAGTACGAGCTGCTGTATGGAGATACCCATCGCCACACAGACATGTCCCGGTGTGCCATGAACGTGGATGGCTCACTGCAGGACACGTACAGGTACGCGGTGGATGTCGCGGGACTGGACTTCCTGGCGATCAGCGATCACGACCAGGACATTCTCAAGCACCGCTATGACCGCGAGCAGCGCCCGCTGCAGAACTTCATGTGGTGGCGCTCGGAGAAGCTGGTGGACCTGTTCCATGCCGGGCCACGCTTCACCGCGCTATATGGGTTCGAACACGGTGGATCGTACAAGGCCCGTGGGGGACACAAGAACGTCGTCTACACCGAACGCGGCAACCCGTGCATCGAGGATGACGCACCCGCTGACCTGTTCCGCGTGCTGGAGGGCCGGAACGCGATTGCCATTCCCCACCAGCTCGCCGATGGTGGGTCGGCCACCGACTGGGACAAGTGGGATCGCCAGTGGGAGCCGGTTGCCGAGATGTTCCAGGCGCGCGGCTCGTATGAGTATCTCGACGCACCAAGACTGGCGAAGGTCAAGCGTGAGGGGCACTACCTGTGGGACGCCCTGGGTAAGGGTATCCGGGTCGGGGTGATTGCCAGCTCGGACCACGGCCTGACACACGGCGCCTACGCCGGGGTGTATGCCGAGAGCCGCGACCGGCGCGCGATACTGGAGGCCCTGCGCGCCCGCCGAACGTTCGGAGCGACCGACACGATCGCCATGGAGCTGCGTCTGGGGGAGCACCTGATGGGAGAGGAAGTCGAGGTCGAGGAGGCCCCAACGTTCCACGCCCGCATCGTCGGCACGGGGCCGATCCGGCGGGTAGACATCATCAGCGAGGGCGAGTTCGTCTGCACCCGGGAGCCGGAGGCCGCGGAGGACGAATTCGACATCATGCTGGAGCTGCCGGAGGGCGAGAGCCGGTACTTCTACCTGCGGTGTATTCAGGAAAACAACGAGATGGCCTGGTGCTCACCGATCTGGGTGACGAGGCGAGGCGCGTGAGGCGGCGCCCAACGCGTACCGGCCACAGGCTGGAAGCCCGAGAGGGCTTGATCGGCAACGGCATGGGCGCAGTGAACTGCGCCCCTACACGGCCGGGCGCGATGAATCGCGCCCCTACTTGAGGGCGTCACGCGTGTGGGCCCAGGGCGAGGAGCGGGCCGGACGGGGCCGTCCCGCTTCGCCGGGTTCCCCACTCGGCCCCCAGCCGGCAACGAAGTTCCACAACGGGACACTAGCCCCTACTTGAGGGCGATCTCGTCCACGCCGATTGAGAGCGGGAACTCGGCGACGGGAGTTGTGTCGGCCACGATGATCATGACGCGGATCTGATCCCGGTCGAGTGCCACGTTCTCGTCCTCCGAGTCCGTCTCCAGAAGCAGCTCGCCGATATCGAGCGTCTTCGCCACCCAGCCGGCCTCCGGGTCCAGCCTCATCCGCTGCGCATACTTCGAGCCATCCCGTTCCTCGAGAACCACACTGATCAATACCGGCTGGCCGGCCTTGAACTGGACGGAGAGCGTCTCCTTGTCCATCAGGTCAAGATGACCAATCCCCGCCACCAGGCCCATCCACCGCTGCCCGCGTTCGGGGCACTCGATCACGAGACCATCGCCCTCAACACCCTCGCCCTTGTTCAGGACGGCACCACCGATGGCGAGCGCGTACATGGCATCGCGCTCGAAGCCCTCGGCCAACAGGCCGTCTGCGACCACGACTCCCGGCGCGGGCGCTTCGTCGGTGGTGATGGCAAGATCGTCGATGAAGAGCTGCTGGACGCCCGCCTTACGGCCAAATGCGTCCCCCAACGCGCCGGGGAGGTTGGACAGGTCCTGCAGGCGGACCTCGCTGATCCGCTCGACCTCAAGCCGACCACTGACGTCACGGGTGTCCTGTGACAGGATGAGTGAGGTTAGCGGGAGGCTCACATGGGTCCATTCGTCAGCGGGCGTAGCGCAGAACTGCTGGTAGAAGGCGCCTCCCTGCTCAACCACACCCAGGGACAGGGGCGTGGGCAGGTCTGTCCGGATCCAGAAGGAGAGTGTCGCCCCTTCGGCCACTTCCAGCGGCGCCACTGAGAGCTGCTGGAAGGCGCCTTCCCGAGGCATGTAGGTCAGACGGAGGCAGCCGTCGCCACCGTGGGCCGCGCCCTCGGCGGTGGTGATGTCGAGGATCGCCTCGCCATCTGTCGCCGTCCAATAGGCCAGGGCCTCCTCCGCCTCGAAGTCGAAGGCGGCCGGCACCGGCGGCCTCGCGAGCCGCTCGGCCGGCTCCTCTTCCGCTGGCCGTTCCTCCTCTGGTGCTGCGGGCTGCTCCTCCATGGGCGCTTGCTCTTCCGGTTTGGCCAGGCCACCCTTCTTCTCGAAGAAGAACGGAGGCGGCTTCGGCTTCTCCTCTTCTGGTTTCTCTTGCGCAATGGCGGTCGCTACCAGACCGAGGAAGAGCGCAATCAGGCCCAGGCCGATGAGTGCGCGCAGTCTCATCGCATTCGCCTCCCGTGCAGACATATCAGAAGGGTATACCAAAGGGATAGGCGTGACCCTTCCCCCGTGTACTATCGCACCCGGCCACCGGATGTTCCACGCCCGCAGCTCATCTGTTCCGGGTGTGCCAGGCCTCCTTCGACTTCTGCACGTGCTCGCGGAGGGCGGCCTCGGGATTGTCGGCCTGGATCAGCGGCACGCCGATGACGACGATGTCGGCGCCTGCCAGCATCGCCCGGCGTCCGTCTTCCACCGAGAAGGTTCCGACCCCGACCGGGACCGGCAGATCGTCGCACTCCGCAAGGAAGAGCAGCGGATCGCGATCGGGATCTTCCGCCCGCTGGTCGGCACCGTAATGGATGTAGGCTGAGTCAACACCCATTTCCGCGACTTCACGCGCCCGGGCCGGGCCATCCGGGGCGGCGTACAGATCGGAGATGATCCGTACCCCGCACTCGTTCCCTGTCGCGATGGCCGCCCGAATGCTCGCATCCGAGGCCACGGCGCAGATCGTGGCGATGCGTCCTCCCTGGCGCGCGGTCTCGAGGACGTACTTCGGCACACCATCCATCATCTTGTAGTCCGCGAGTACGGGCTTCTCAGGGAAGGCTCTCGCCAGCTTACCGATCGCGCGGACGCCCTCGAAGGTGATCAGCGGCGTACGGGCCTCCAGCCAGTCGGCCCCCGCCTTTGCGGCCGCTTCCCCGATGCGCAGAGCGTCATCGACTGTCAGAGTGTCGATCGCCACCTGGACCACCGGCGGCTCGATCTCCAGGGGAGTGACGGACGGTATTGCCATGGCCTGGTTCCTCCAGCGGAATGGTTCACTGACACCTAACCGCGTGCGGCAGTAACCGGCCTCCACGCGCGTCGACCTTCTCTCTGGCCCCGAAGTTCCCCTCGCCAAGGCGGGCGTTGGTCGGGAAGGGGCCATCGCTTCGGCTCAGCAGGAGAGGGTGCTTGGGGCCGCGAATCCGTTGCATACTGCGGAGCTTTGACAACTCTCTCGCAAAGTGCTATTATGGTGCTACGTGAACATTTGTTCGATTTACCTGTGGACCGGATAAGCCTCGGCCCGGAGCAGTTAGGCATGAGCGAGGGCTCGCCCTCAAACAATGAGGATGGGGCGGCGTCGGGTTGGGAAGCCCGACCCACGCACGGCTGGAAGGGCGCGGGTCGGGAGACCCGCGGGCACGGGCGGACCGCAAGTCTTCGGAGCAGCCGTGCATGCCGCGTTGCGGCACCCGGAAACGACGAAGATGGCGACGGGCCGGGCCGAGACATCGCGCTGCTGCCTAACGCCACCCCCAACCGGGGGACAGTCCCCTTTTCCGCCTGAACGACGGCGGAGAAAGGGGACAGTCCCTCAACGACACCACCGCCTGCTGCAGCAGCGTGCGGCATGCCACTGGGGGCAATCTTCGAGACAGCTATGCATGCCGCGAGCCGGCGTTCAGAAACGGCGAACATCACACCGCCCGCCACCTCGCGGACGGGGGCGTCCGCGCTACGGCAAATCTCCGAAGCTGACCGAGAGCGCACTTGACGTACGTCAATCTAAGGAGACTCGGCGTTGGCCACAACCTCTCTCCGCATCCGCGGAGCCCGGAAACACAACCTCGTTGGCGTCAACGTAGCACTCCCCAAGAACCGGCTGATCTGCTTCACGGGCGTGTCGGGGTCGGGCAAGTCGTCTCTGGCCTTCGACACGATTTACGCTGAGGGCCAGCGCCGGTACGTTGAGTCCCTGTCGGCCTATGCGCGACAGTTCCTCGACCAGATGCCCAAGCCAGAGGCGGACCTCATCGAGGGATTGGCCCCGGCCATCTCGATCGAGCAGAAGGGCGCGGGCCGCAACCCAAGATCCACGGTCGGCACCATCACCGAGATCTACGACTACCTGCGGATCCTGTTCGCCGCCATCGGGCAGCCCCACTGTCCGCAGTGCGACCAACCCATTGGGGCACAGAGCCGCGAGGAGATCATCGGGCGCATACTGGCTCTGCCACGGGGCGCGCGAATCCACATCATGGCCCCCGTCGCCGTCAAGCGCAAGGGGGAATTCCGCGACCTGTTCGAGGACATGCGGAAGCTGGGCTTCATCCGCGCACGCGTGGATGGCGAGTACTCGATGCTCACGCAGGACGTGGAACTGGACCGCTACCGGCGGCACGACGTGGAGATCGTGATCGACCGCGGAGCGATAGGCCGTCCGGGCTTCTCCCCCGCAAAGCGTACGCGCATCGCGGAAGCGGTCGATCAGGCCCTCGATCTGAGTGACGGCGCCGTGGTCGTAGCGTGGGAGAAGGAGCCGGACGGTGGCGAGCTATCGATGTCCAGCGCGTATGCCTGTCCGGCCTGCGGGATCAGCTTCAGCCCACCCACCCACGCCAGCTTCTCCTTTAACTCGCCGCAGGGCATGTGCCCGGCCTGCCACGGACTCGGAACACAGGCTGACGTGAACCCCGACCTCCTGGTGCCGGACAAGACGAAGTCCCTGACCGACGGGGCCATCCCGCTGCTTCGCTCATTGGACAACGCGTGGCGGCGACACTTCTACGAGGGCGTGGCGAAGCACTATGGCTTCACGCTGCGGACGCCGTGGCGCAAGCTGACTGACGACCAGCGCCAGGGGCTTCTCTATGGCTCGGGCGAGGAACCGATCGAGTTCCACTTCGAGCACCCTCGCTACGACTGGGAGCACCGGCATTCGGAGCCTTGGTCCGGCGTCATCCCACAGCTCCAGCACCGGTACCGCGAGGTGCGGTCACGCCACATGCGCCGGAGGTTCGAGGAGTACCTGACCCAGCGCCCGTGCCCCGACTGCAACGGACGACGCCTGCGAGCCGAGAGCCTGGCGGTGCGGATGGGAGGTCAGTCGATCGCCGATCTGTGCGAGATGTCGATCGGCGATCTGACGCGGTTCCTCGACGAGCTGGAGCTGCCGGCGGAACAGCAGTTCATCGCCGAGGACGCTCTCAAGGAGGTCCGGGCCAGGGGGGGCTTCTTGCTGGACGTTGGCCTGCACTACCTGACCCTCAATCGCACCGCCCCGACCCTGGCGGGCGGCGAGGCCCAACGCATCCGGTTGGCCAGCCAGATCGGCAGCGGCCTGGTGGGCGTGCTCTACATCCTGGACGAACCCTCCATCGGTCTGCACAACCGGGACAACGCCCGCCTACTGCGGACGCTGGAGAACCTGCGCGACGTGGGCAACACGGTCGTCGTCGTCGAGCATGACGAAGACACCATGCTCACCGCGGATCACATCATCGACTTCGGCCCGGGAGCCGGCGTCCGCGGGGGCCGCATCGTCGCCCACGGTCCGCCGGAGAAGGTCGCCAGGCACCGCCGCTCGCTCACCAGCCAGTACCTGCGCCGCGAGCTGCAGATCCCCGTACCCGAACGCCGTCGAGTCGGCAACGGCCAGTGGTTGACCGTCATCGGGGCCCGGCAAAACAACCTCAAGAACGCCGACGTCGCCATCCCGCTCGGGGTGTTCACATGCGTCACCGGGGTCTCGGGCTCGGGCAAGTCGTCTCTCGTCGCCGATATCGTCCACGAGGCCCTCGCCCGCGACCTCAACGGGGCCCGCACGGAGCCTGGCGACCACGACACAATACGCGGCAAGGAGCACCTGGATAAGGTCATCGACATCGACCAATCTCCCATCGGGCGCACCCCGCGCTCGAACCCGGCGACCTACGTTGGGCTCTTCAACCACATTCGCCGGCTATTCGCCGAGCTACCTGAATCGCGCGCCCGTGGTTACCGGCCGGGACGGTTCAGCTTTAACGTCCGGGGAGGACGCTGCGAGGCGTGCGAGGGGCACGGTTCGGTGAAGCTGGAGATGGACTTCCTGGCCGACGTGTGGGTGGAGTGTGAGGTGTGTGAGGGCGCCCGGTTCAACCAGGAGACGCTCCAGATCGAGTACAAGCGGCGGAACATCGCTGACGTGCTGGCGATGGATGTGGCCGAGGCTCTGGAGCACTTCCGCAATATCACGCCCATCCGGCGCATCCTGGAGACGTTGCGCGATGTCGGCATGGACTACGTCCACCTCGGGCAGCCGGCACCCACACTATCGGGCGGTGAGGCACAGCGCGTGAAGCTCTCGAAGGAACTCGCCCGGCGCTCGACGGGCCGGACGCTCTACTTGCTCGACGAGCCGACCACCGGCCTCCACTTCGCCGACATCCGGAATCTCCTGGACATCCTCCACCGGCTGGTGGAGGGGGGCAACTCGGTCGTCGTTGTCGAGCACAACATGGAGGTCATCAAGACGGCCGACCACGTCATCGACCTGGGCCCGGAGGGCGGCGAGGAAGGCGGCTACGTGGTCGCCCAGGGTACCCCCGAGGAGATCGCGGCCACGGCAACCCACACGGGCAGGGCCCTGCGAAGCTATCTCCGCACACAGAAGAGGAAGGGCTTGCCCAAGCCCAAGGGCCGTCGCGCCAACGCTCGACGCGTGAACCACCTGCTCGGCAGCACGCGCCACATCAGCGTGAAGGGCGCGAAAGAGCACAACCTGAAGCACGTCAGCACGAGCATTCCCCG
>CBFDAZ010000018.1:0-19422 GCA_965602825.1 uncultured bacterium | reverse complement strand
ATGGCGGCTCTAGTACTGCACCTTTGCCAGGCACAGCCCCTGTGGCGGGGCGGTTTTCCCCGCCCGGGACCGGTCCCGGGCTTCGATGATCTGAGCGACTGACTCGGGCGCTAACCTGTCCCGGCCCACCTCAACCAGTGTGCCGACGATGATGCGTACCATCTTGTACAGAAACCCGTCGGCCTGGATCCAGATCTCGGTCATGTCTCCGGCTGTCGCGACCTCCAGCTGTTCCACCTCTCGTTCATAGCTATTCACGTCCGCTCCGCTGGCGCAGAAGCTCCGGAAGTCGTGCCGGCCTCTGACGTGCTCCGCTCCCGCAGCCATCGGCTCGAGCGAGAGCGGCCACCGCACACACCACGCGTACCGTCCGAGGAAGGGCGAGCGGACGGGCCGCGAGACGATACGGTAGACGTAGCGCTTCCACTTGGCGTCGAAGCGCGGATGGAAGCTCGGGTCAACCTCACTGGCCCGGACCACAGCAATGCTTGGCGGCAGCTTGGACGTGAAGGCCACCGGGACAGCCTCGACAGGGATCGGCACCTCGGTGTCCACGGTCACGACCTGTCCGAGCGCGTGGACGCCGGCATCCGTCCGTCCCGCGGCGAGGCACCGCACTTGATGCCGGAGGCACTCCCCGATGGCCTCCTCGAGCGCCTGCTGGACTGTCATGATCCCCGGCTGGCGCTGAAAGCCCGCGTACTCGCTGCCATCGTATTGGACGATCAGCTTCAGCCTTCGCATGGCCCTCGGCAAGGCGTGCCCGAGCCGGACCTACTCGGCAAGCTCGAGAGCCGCCATTTGCGCGCCGTCGCCGCGGCGCTTTCCGACGCGAACGATTCGCGTGTAGCCGCCCGGTCGTTCGGTGAAGCGCGGTGCGATCTCCTCGAACAGGTGCTTCACCAACTCCGGATCGGTGATATGGCGCCGCACCAGCCGGCGCGCGCTTAGCTCGTTGTGGTCCCGCTTAGCCAGGGTGATCAGCTTATCAGCCAGTCGCCGCGCCTCCTTGGCCTTCGGCAAGGTGGTCACGATCTTGTTGTGGCGGAACAGGGAGGCGACCAGGCTCTTCAGAAGCGCTAGCCTCTGGTCGGTGGCTCGGTTGAGCTTTCGATGATCCTTACGGTGACGCATAGTGGACTCCTTACTCGCCCGTCGACCTGCGTGGGGCCGCTCTGAGGACTACGAGGACTCCTCGGCGTCACCCAGCGCCGTCTCGGCCTCGCCGAATTCGTCCCCTTCATCCGACGGCGACAGCTTCAACTGCAGCTCCAGTTCACCCAGTTTGGCGATCACCTCGCCGAGGGACCGTTTGCCGAAGTTGCGGATCGCCAGCAGGTCTTCCGCCGTGTTCTCAATGAGCATGCCGAGTGTATCGATCTTTTCCTTCTTGAGGCAGTTGTAGGTCCGGACCGAGAAGTCCAGGTTCTCGATCGGCACTTGCAGGACTCCCGACACCTCCGGCTCGGGCTCGGGCTCCTCTTCGGGCACGGCCTCCACCAGGCGCTTCTCAGTGAAGATACCGATGTACCCCATCAAGATGTCGGCAGCCATGGCCACCGCATCCCGCGGCTCCATGGTCCCGTCGCCCCAGACCTCCAGAACGAGCCGGTCCAGATCCGTGCGGTGGCCCATCCGCGTTGGCTCCACCGCGTAGTTGACGCGCGTGATGGGCGAGAAGGTCGCGTCGATCGGGATCATGTCCGCAGCGCGCTTCTCTCGTTCGCGGACTTCCACCGGCAGATACCCCTTGCCTATCTCGACCCACATCTCAGCCGCCAGGGAGGCATCCTTCTCGGTCAGGCGAGCGATCACCAGTTCGGGGTTGACAATCTCAAGCCCGCCGGGCACCTTGATCTGCTCTGCCCGGACGTCCCCCTCGCCCGCCGCGTCCAGCCTCATCACCCGTCGGTCGTCGGCTTCCTCTCCCTGCTGATCCTCGTGGGCCCTGATGGCAAGCTCCTTGATGTTGAGGATCAGCTCCGTGCTATCCTCATACACGCCCGGGAGGGTCGAGAACTCGTGCAAGGCACCCTCAATGCGGACTGCGGTTACGGCGGCTCCCGGGATGTGCGACAGCAGTACTCGTCGGAAGGCGTTCCCCAGCGTGTGACCGAATCCCCGCTCGAGTGGCTCGGCCGTGAACTTGCCGTACTTGTCGGTCACCTGCAATGGATGGATGGCAGGCTTCAGCGCTTCTAACATTGGCGCGACTCCTCACCTGCGCCCCCTGACACTAGAGGCGCAATCCTTGGGTGCTGCTCACAACCAGACCGCCCTGCTGTCCGAACGCATCCAACCGTCGCTGCTTCCGCGCCCATTGGGCCGTGGAGGCTCGGTTACCTGGCGTAGTACTCGACGATCAGACCCTCGTTGACGTCGGTGTCAATCTCTTCTCTCTTGGGCCACCCCTTCACCGTAGCTCTGAACTGGCTGGGCTCGACCTCCATCCACGGGGGTACGGGGCCGGTGCTGGCGCTGACGACCTCTGCGAAGGGCTTCTTCACGCGGCTCTTCTCCCGGACCTCAACGACATCCCCCGGCCGGACCGAGTACGATGGGATGTCCACAACGCGGCTGTTGACCGCGATGTGTCGGTGGCGGACCACCTGGCGCGCGGCGGAACGACTGGCGGCAAGCCCCGTCCGATAGAGGACATTGTCGAGCCGGCACTCCAGCTCCCGCATCAGAGCCTCACCCGTGACACCGCGCTCTCGCTGCGCAGTGCGCACGTAGCGCCGGAACTGCCGCTCCAACACACCGTAGATGCGTCGGCACTTCTGCTTCTCCCGCAACTGCAGTGCGTACTCCGAGGGCTTGCGCGGCCGACCGCCGCGTCGGCGGCCGGATCCGACATCGCCCGGGGGCTGCTGTCGTCTCTCGAGCGCACACTTGGGCCCATAGCACCTGGCGCCCTTGAGGTACAGCTTCTGTGCCTCGCGGCGGCACAGCCTACAAACTGGCCCCGTATACCTAGCCATCGTACTGGTAACCTCCACCCGAAATGGACACTCACGGATCGGTGTCCAGGGTCAATTGACTCGTGTCTCGAGTGTCTCCCGATGCATGCCCTTTCAGCCCGGCAGATGCCCGGAGCTGGTGGCAAGCCCTTCCGTCGAGCCTCACACACGCCGACGCTTGGGCGGGCGACAGCCATTGTGCGGGATGGGTGTGACGTCCCTGATGCTGCCGACCTCCAGACCAGCTGCCTGAAGTGCGCGAATGGCGGTCTCGCGCCCGGACCCGGGACCCTTCACAAACACGTCCACACGCTGCAAGCCCATCTCCCGGGCCCGCTGAGCCACGTTGCTGGCCGCCACTTGCGCGGCGAACGGCGTGCTCTTCTTCGATCCCTTGATACCGACCGTGCCCGCACTGGCCCAGGCCACCACGCCACCCTCGGGATCGGTGATACTTATGATCGTGTTGTTGAACGTCGACTTGATGTATGCATGGCCGTACGTCAGACTGCGCTTCTCGCGCTTGCGCGGCTTCTTGCCTTGGGGCTTTGGCATGGTACAGGCCTCCAGGATTCGGGCGCAGCAGCTCCGTCGCGGGGAGCAGCCAGCTTCGAGCCTCGCCGGTCGGGACTCCGTATCAGGGAGTCCCAGATCTGGCGACTACGTCTTCCGCAACGCACGCTTCCGACCAGCGACTGTCTTGGGCTTGCCCTTGCGCGTGCGCGCGTTCGTCCGAGTGCGCTGCCCGCGCACCGGCAGCCCACGTCGGTGTCGGATTCCGCGGTATGTGCCGATCTCGATGAGACGCTTGATGTTCTGCTGGATCTCTCGCCGCAGGTCGCCCTCAACCGTGTACGAGCGCTGGATGATCTCGTTGATCCGAGCCGCCTCGTCCTCGGTGATGTCCCGCATCCGAGTATCCGAGCTGACCTCGGCCTCGGCGAGTATCCGCTTGGACAGCGATCGGCCAATCCCGTAGATGTAGGTCAGCGCGATCTCTGCGCGCTTCTCTCGGGGCAGGTCTACACCGGCGATTCTCGGCATGGTTCAGTCCTCCGTGCGTCCGGGCACGTGTGCAGGGCCGCGGGGGGTTCGCGACGGCGCCCGCCTCGCGCACTCACCCTTGACGCTGCTTGTGTCGGGGCTCCTTGCAGATCACCCGCACGACACCCTTCCGACGTACGATCTTGCAGTTGATACAGCGTTTCTTGACCGAAGCTCGGACTTTCATCACGACACCTCCAACGCTAGCAGCAAACACGCTCGCCGCGGCCAGCTCGTTCCGGCCATATCGTCCCTGCTGCCCCTCCGCGGCGAACCGTGAACGACATGGTCTCTTGGCCCGGCGCGGTCGTCGGGCGCAGTTCGATGTCTCGGACCCAAGCCTCCAGCCGGCCGAAGCTCGTACCCCAATGCTACTTGTGGAGCCACACAATCCGCCCCCGGGTCAGATCGTAAGGGCTCAACTCGAGCGTGACCCGGTCGCCCGCCATAATGCGGATCCATCGCATCCTGATCTTGCCTGAGACGTGGGCCAGGACTTCGTGAGTGCTCCCGTCCTCCCTCTGCACTTCAACACGGAACCGGGCACTCGGCAACTTCTCTGTGACCACGCCCTGGGCTCGAATCGCCTTCTCGCGCTTGGGGCCCTCGGGCTGTGCCTTGGGCTGCTTCTTTCGCTGTTTCTTCTTGCGCGCCATAAGCCTAGGAGGCCCTTCACTCCCTTCGCGTGCTGCTCGCGCAGCCGCTCTCGGATGCCGATACGGTGAGGATGCGTGGTGAGCCCCGCGTAATGGCCACTGTGTGCTCGAAGTGCGCTGACAGCTTGCCATCCGCGGTGCGATACGTCCAGCCATCGGCATCCTGCACGATCCGCCAGGTGCCCTGCGTGACCATCGGCTCGATGGCCAGCGTCATGCCGCGCCGTAGGCGGATACCGTAGTCGTCGGGGTACATCTGCGGATCCACGAAGTTCGGCACTGAGGGTGCTTCGTGGAACCGCCGACCGATGCCGTGACCTGCCAGATCCCGGACCACTGCGTAGCCCGCCTCGGTAACCACCTGCTCGATGGCTCGGCTGATATCCTCGACCGTCGCGCCCTCGACCGCCCGATCAATCCCGGCATAGAGGGCCTCCCGCGTTTTCTCCACTAGCCGGCGAGCCCCGTCGGGCACCTTACCGATCAGGAACGTTCTCGTCATGTCCGCGTGGAGCCCATCGACTTCGACGCCGCAGTCTACCCCCAGGATGTCACCTTCGCAGAGCGCCGTCTCCGCGTTGGGTATCCCATGTACGACTGCGTCATTCGGCGCGCAGCAGATCGTCGCCGGGTAGCCGTACAGCCCTTTGAACGAGGGCAGCGCCCCCTGATCCCGGATAAACCTCTCGGCCAGCTCATCGAGCTCAGCCGTTGTCACCCCCGGCGCGACTTTCCCGGCGAGCAGATCGAGAGTCTGGGCCAGTATGCGGCCTGCCGCCTGCATGGCCTCCAGCTCTTGTTTGGTCTTCCGCGTCGGCCGTCTGTTCAGTCCAGGCCGCCCCATCAGCCGGACCCCCGGTCTTCCAGAAGCGCCAGGGCCCGCCGGGCGATATCGCCGGGGTCGCCGAGTCCATTCACTCTCACCAGGTTCCCGCGCGTCTCGTAGTAGGCCAGCAGTGGCTCCGTCTGCCGCGTGTAGACTTCCAGGCGCTGCTTCACCGGCTCGGGCGCATCATCGGCACGCTGGTAGATCTCTCCGCCGCAATCGGGGCACCGCGTCGTCCCGGTCGGCAGCGTATCGATATGCAGGATCTTGGCGCAGTCCCGGCAGACGCGCCGACCGGAGAGTCGCCGCACCAATTCCTCCTCAGCCACGTCGATCGCCAGCACCGTCGGCTCCCCGCGTTCGCTCTCCTGCATCACACGAGTCAGCGCCTCGGCCTGGGGCAGCGTGCGAGGGAACCCGTCGAGCATCACGCCGGCCGCACAATCCTCCTCCTGCAATCGCTCGGCCACCAAATCGACCATCAGATCATCGGGCACCAGATCCCCGCGGTCCATGTACTCCTTCGCAGCATTCCCCAGAGGCGTGCCCGCCGCGGCCGCGGCCCGTAGGATGTCCCCCGTCGAAATGTGCACGATGCTTAGCTTCCCCGCCAGGATCTCTGCCTGTGTCCCCTTCCCCGCTCCGGGCGGGCCGAGCAATATGATATCGTTCGGTCGCTTTGCCGTACCTGATCGCCTCCGATAGTCCGTCCTGCGAACTCCGTCCTGCGGCCGACCGCTTAGTCCAGAAAACCCTTGTAGTCGCGCATGAGAAGCTGCGCCTCAACCTGTTGCATCGTATCGAGCGCAACGCCGACGACAATCAACAGTGACGTTCCGCCCACAAGCCCGAAGGTCGTGACCCTGGTGATCGGGCCTACATAGTACTGGATAACCGCGATGAAGCCCAGGAATACGGCGCCGGCGAGTGTGATCCTGTATAGGATCCGGTCCAGGTAATCGCGCGTCGCCTGTCCCGGCCGTATGCCGGGGATTGATCCGCCGTTCTTCTGCAGGTCTTCGGAGATCTGTTCCGGGTTGAACGTCACGGTCGTGTAGAAGTAAGTGAAGACGATCACGAGCAGGAAGTACAGCACCGAGGCAACAGGGCTCGCGCCGGGGTCCGACCACATCTTGATGTACGTAAAGACGTTCCAGACGAGGCGTTCCTCGATGCCCACCTTGGCGATGCCGCCGACGATGGCCTCGGAGCTCATGAATTGGATGATGGTGCCCGGGAACATCATCACCGAGACCGCGAAGATGATCGGGATGACGCCGGCCGAGTTGACTCTCAATGGCAGGAAGCTGGACATGCCTCCGTACACGCGATGGCCCCGGACCCTCTTGGCCCACTGAACTGGTATCTTCCGCTGCCCCTGCTGCACCATCACAATCAGGAAGACCATTCCCAGGAAGATAGCACCCAGGAACAGGACGTTGAGGATTGTGATTTCGCCGCCCTGCCAGAGCGTTATCGTCCGCGCCACGTCCTCGGGCATCGAGGTCATAATGCCGACGAAGATGAGCAGCGAGATGCCCTGGCCGATGCCCTTGTCGGTGATCTGCTCGCCCAGCCAGTACAGGAACATGGTGCCCGACGTCATCATGACGATGTCAAACAGCTTGATCGGCATGTCGCCCACAAAGACCTGTCGCCCCTGGAAGAAGGTGATCATCCCTCCGGCCTGAACAACGGCAAGGGCGACGGTGAGATACTTGGTCCACTGAGCGATCTTCTTGCGTCCGTACTCGCCCTCTTTCTGCAGTTCCTCGATGGCCGGCACGGCGATCCCGAGGAGCTGGAAGATGATCGAGGCGTTGATGTACGGCATGATGCCGAGAGCCAGGACGGAGAAGCGCCGCAGCGACCCCCCGGCGAACTTGTTGATCATCTCAGCGAAGCCCAGACCCGTGCTGCGGAAGAACTGCTCCAGCGCTTCCTTGTCAATGCCCGGCAGGGGCACGTGCGCGCAGGCCACGTAGACCCCGAACATGAGCATGACGAAGATCAGCCTGCGCCGCACATCGGGCAGCTTGAGGGCCTGAGCCAGGTTGAGCAGACGCTCTTTCATTGCCCAATCACCTGAACGGTACCACCGGCGGCTTCGATTTTGTCGCGCGCCGCTTTGCTGACCGCATGCACCTTGACCGTGAGCGGCTGAGACAGCTCACCGTTGCCCAGCACCTTGATCCCGTCGCGCACTTGCTTGACCAGGCCGACCTCCTTCAGCAGCTCGGGCGTCACCTCGGTGTCGGGCTCAAAGCGGGCGAGTTGTGACAGGTTGACTATGGCGAACTCCTTGCGGAAGATGCCAATGTTCATCGCGCGATTGGTCTTGCCGCGCAGATGAGGGATCCTACGATAGATCGGGTTCCTCCCCCCCTCTTCGTGCGGGGGAACCGTGTGGCGGTACTTCTGGCCCTTCAGCCCGCGGCCGCACGTCTTGCCTCGACCGCTGCCCCGACCGCGGCCCAGTCGCCTGCGGTCCTTGCGGGCGTGGGGCGATCTACGAATGCTTCCCAAGTTCATTTGCCTGGCCTCTCGACGCGGATTGATGCAGCCCGACTGCGCCTAGACCTCCTCTACCGTCACCAGATGCTGCACCACCGTCAGCATCCCACACACGGCGTCGTTCGCTGGCCTGGTCACCGACTGGTGCGGGCGCTTCAGGCCCAGAGCCACCAGGGTTCGGCGTGCATTGGGGCAAGCGCCGATCCCGCTCCGACGAAGCGTTATGCACAGTTTCGCCTTCTTCTTGGGCATCCTGGCCGTACCCCCTTAGCCTACGCTCGATACCCGACCGCTCAGCGGAGCCGGCGGAGCTTCCAGCGTCAGAAGTCCAGCCCGCCCTCTCTCGCGGCCTCGGCAACGGCTCGCACGCGACCGTGGTACGGGAACCCCGCTCGGTCAAAGACGACCGCCTTGATGTCGGCCTCCAGAGCGCGCGTCGCGACCAGTTCGCCGGCTCTGCGCGCCGCATCGACGTTGCCCGTATGGGGCGCAGCGTCGCGGACCTGGGGCTCCATGGTGGAGGCCGAGATCAGAGTCACGCCGCGGTCGTCATCGATGACCTGCAGGAACACATGCCGCGCTGATTTGAACACGCACAGCCTGGGGCGCACAGCCGTGCCACGGACCTTGCGGCGGCCCGACAACTGCCTTCGCCTTCTCGCCTTACGGCGGTTGATCTCATAACTCATCTTCGACTCTCTCCACAAACCCGGGCCCGAGACAGCGCCCGTCAAGTACCTGACTAGACTCCCACCTTGCCCGCCTTGCCCGCCTTGAACCGGATCTGCTCGCCAACGTACCGGATGCCCCGCAAGTCCTGGCCTCGAGGCCGGTAGACGGACATCTTGCGGAGCTTCTTGATGTTCGCCGCCACCTGCCCGACCAGTGCCTTGTCGGCGCCGCGAACGGTGATCCTATTCCCCTCGACCTGAATCTCGATGCCCTCGGGGATGGGCACGCGGCACGGGTGCGAGTACCCGAGCTGCAAGACCAGCTCTTTGCCCTGGACCTCCGCCCGGTAGCCCATGCCGAAGATCTCGAGCTGCTTCTCGTAGCCCTCAACGACACCGGTGACCATATTGGCGATCAGCGACCGCGTGAGGCCATGGAGCGCCTTGTGCTGCTTCTGGTCGGACGGGCGGGCGACGGTGACCTCGCCATCGCCGACCTCGATCTTCATGGCCGGGTGCATGCGCTGGGTCAACTCCGGGCCCTTGCTCGGCCCGCGGCAGGTGACCACGTTCTTCGCGTCCACGCGGATCTCGACGCCCTTTGGGATCGGTATTGGCTGTTGGCCGACACGCGACATGGTTCTGCTCCTCGATTCGCCTTCAACTCACCAGATGTAGCAGACAACCTCGCCGCCGATGCCTTGACTGCCCTCACCCATCTTCCGGGCCTTGCGCACCGTCATCACACCCGAACTGGTCGACAGGATGGCAATGCCCAGGCCGCCGAGCACCCGAGGCAACCGGGAACGGCCCACGTAGACACGCCGGCCGGGTTTGCTGATGCGCTTCAGCCCGTTTAGTACGGGCTGTCGATCGGCGGAGTACTTGAGGCGGATTCGCAGCGTCTTACCTCGACTCACGAGCTGGAAGCCACGAATGAAGCCCTCTTCGTGGAGGATCTTGGCGATCTCGACTTTCATCTTCGATGCCGGGATCTCCACGTTGGCGTGTCTCGCGGCACTGGCGTTACGCAACCTTGTGAGCATATCCGCGATTGGGTCGGTAATTGCTGACATCAGACCCCTCCTGAGAAACGCTGAACCACGGCCCTCTCCATGCAGCGGCCACGAAGTGGCCCGTTTACCAACTCGACTTCGTGACGCCAGGGATCTCGCCGCGATGGGCGTGCTCCCGAAAGCAGATCCGGCACATGCCGAACTTGCGCATGTAACCGCGCGCCCGTCCGCACACCTGGCATCGATTGTACTCCCGGACCTTGAACTTCTGCGGCTTACTGCACCGGGCAATCCAGGATTTCTTGGCCATCTACGCGCCTCCTGAGAACCTAAGGCAAAGCACCAGAACCAGAGCTAGGCGGCTGCCAGAGGCAAGCCCAGCTCCTTGAGCAGCGCTGCTGCCTCCTCGTCCGTTCTGGCGGTGGTGACGATGGTAATGTCCAGGCCCCGAACCCTCTCGACATCATCGTATCCCAGTTCGGGGAATATCAGGTGCTCCCGTATGCCGATTGAGTAGCTTCCGCGGCCATCAAACGAGTGGGGCGACAGGCCCCGGAAGTCGCGGATGCGCGGCAGAGCCGTACTGAACAGGCGATCCAGGAACTCGTACATCCGGTCGCCGCGCAGCGTTGCCCGGCAGCCGATGGGCATGCCCTTGCGTAGACCGAAAGCTGCGATGGCCTTCTTGGCCCGCGTCATTGCCGGCTTCTGACCGATGATCATGGCGGCTTCGCCCATGGCAGCGTCAAGGGTCTTGACGTCCTCTTTGCCTTCGGAGACGCCCAGGTTCACGCAGACCTTCACCGCCCTGGGGACTTCCCAGATGTTGGTGTACCCGAACTGCTTCATGAGGTTCGGGCGAACCTCGGACTCGTATCGCCCCCGCAGACGCGGCTTCTCCCTGGTCGGTGCGCTTTCGGCTGCCATCGTGTCTCTTCCCTGTTCCTCTTCGTTAGCTGGCTCGATAGCCTTCGGCCAGCGGTCTGCTGTTCTCAGTCGGTGTCGACGTCCTTCTTGCACTTGCGGCACACGCGGACGTTGCGAACCTTGTTCTCCTCCGTACGCCGTTCCCTGCGGACCCGCGTGGGCGTGTCGCAGTTGGGGCAGACGAGCATCACGTTCGACGCGTGGATCTGGCCGGGGCGCTCGATGATGCCGCCCTGGCGTAACTTCTGGGACTGCCGTTGGGCCTTCTTCTGGATGTTCATTCCGTCCACGATAACGTACCCTGTCTCGGGACGCACCTGCATGACGCGGCCACGCCGCGGACGACCCTTCCTGGACCGGTCCTTACCCGCCATGATCTGGACTTCGTCGCCCTTCTTCACGTGCAGCTTCTGGCTTGGCATGGCATTGCTCCTCCGCACACGCTCGGTGCACCGTCGCCGGAGGTCAGAGGACCTCGGGCGCCAGCGAGATGATCTTCATATGCCTGCGATGCCGCAATTCGCGGGCCACCGGGCCGAATACACGCGTGCCGGCCGGCTCGTTCTGCGCATTGAGCAGCACGGCGGCGTTGTCATCGAAGCGGATGTACGATCCATCGCGCCGCCCAACCGGCGCTCGGGTGCGTACGATGATCGCCCTGACCACCTCGCCCTTCCCAACGGGGCTGTTGGGCGCGACTCGCTTGGCCGACGCAATGATCTCGTCGCCCAACGTCCCGACACGCGTCTGCCCGCGTCCCATGACACGAATGCACATGATCTCCTGAACGCCGCTGTTGTCGGTGACCCTTAGTCGGGTCAGTGCTTGGATCATTGCTGTCGACTCCTGCGCGCCGGACCGTCTCCGACCGGCTTACTCGTTCTGTTCCTCTCTCGCCTGCGCCACCAGGCGCTCGGCGAGGTGCTGCGGGAGTTCCTCGTAGTGCGAGAACCGCTGGGAGTACGAGGCCCGGCCCTGGGTCATTGAGCGGAGGTCCGCCTCGTACGTACTCAGCTCTCCCATGGGCGCCAGTGCGTTGACTACCGTCGTGCTCCCCCTGGGCTCCATGCCCAGCACCCGTCCGCGGCGGCCGTTCAGATCGGAGATCACATCTCCCACCTGTTCTTCGGGCGTGACGACTTCGAGCTCGAGGATCGGCTCCAGCACCGCCATGGTCGCTTGCTCCATGGCCTTGCTCATGGCGATCTTGCCGGCGGTGCGGAACGCGATATCGGACGAATCGACCGAATGCGAGCTTCCATCGTCCAGAGTCACTCGGCAGTCGACGACGGGGTAGCCCGCCAGAGCGCCATGCCCCAGGCCATCTCGAATGCCCTTCTCTACCGCCCCGATGAAGTTGCGCGGGACCGAGCCGCCTCTCACCTCATCTACAAACTCGAAGCCCGCCCCTGTTTCCAGAGGAGCGACCCGGATCCACACATCACCGAACTGGCCGCGACCGCCGGTCTGTTTCCTGTGCCGCCCCTGCACGCGGACACTGCTCCTGAACGTTTCGCGGTAGGGGATCTTCGGTGTGCCGAGAGTGATATCAGCCCCGAACTTGCGTTTGATCCGCTCGACGGCGATCTGCAGATGCAGGCCCCCCATGCCGGTGGCCAGCATCTCGCCTGTCTCGGGGTTGCGCTCGGCTCGGAAGCTCAGGTCTTCCTCGGTGTAGCGGGCCATCGCGATGGACAGCTTGTCCTCGTCGGACTTGGCGGCCGCCTCCGCACTGGCCGAGTACATCGCGTCGGGTACCTCGGGCTGCGTGAAGGTGACCACGGACTTCGGGTCACAGAGGGTGTCACCGGTCAGGGCGGCCCCCAGTTTGGTAACACACCCCAGGTCGCCGGCCACCAACTCCACGGCCGGTTGGGTCTCCCTGCCCTGCATGACAGCCAGCCCGCTGAGCTTCTCCCGCTGCTTCTCGCGGGAACATGCCACTACGGCGTCGGCCTTGAGGCTGCCGGAGACAACCCGCAGGAGGCTGATGCGACCGACGAACGGGTCGCTCATGGTCTTGAACACGAGCGCTGCTGAGGGCTCCGAGCTGCTGCACGGCCTCGCGAGGCTCTCCCCCGAGTCGCCCTGCGCCTCCCACTCTCGGCTCGCCGGGGAGGGGAGCCCCGCCGCGATCGTGTCCAGGACAGCGGTGGCGCCGATTCCGTTGTACGCCGAGGCGGCTACGACCGGAAGCAGTTCCCCGGCCGCAACGGCCCTCGCCAGGGCCACACGCAGCTCGTCGGCCGTCAGCTCCTCCTCCTCCAGGTAGCGCTCCATCAAGCTGTCATCGCTTGAGGCGATCTCCTCGATGAGAGCGACCCGGGCTTCCTCCACCTCGTCGGCCATGTCGGAGGGAACGCCCTCGGCCTTCGCATCGCGTGTCTCGCCGACGATGGCCTTGTTGGCCAGCAGGTCAACGACGCCTTTGAAGCTCTCGGCTCCACCGATCGGCAGGTGAGTGACGACGGGCTTGCAGCCGGGAAGCGTGCTCCGGATGCTCTCCACGGCCTGCATGAAGTCCGCGTTCGGCTTGTCCATCTTGTTGATCACGGCGATGACGGGCTTGCCCATCTGCCTCGCCGTGTTGTACACCTTCTCCGTGTGGACCTCGACCCCGGCCACGGCGTCTACGACTAGCAGGGCGGACTCCGTCACCCACAGGGAGTAGATGACATCCGCGATAAAGTCTGCGTATCCCGGCGTGTCGATGAGGTTGACTTTGACGCCTTGCCATTCGCAGTGGCAGAGAGCCGGCACGATGGAGATCTTCCGGGTCACCTCTTCGGGCTCGGAATCCCCAACAGCATGGCCTTCATCCACACGGCCCATGCGACTGACCGCGCCCGCCGAGTACAGCAGCGCCTCGTTGAGCGTGGTCTTGCCCGCTCCGCTGTGTGAGATGATGGCGATGTTGCGGATCTGTTCAGTACTCAACGTTGCCATGCCGAACTGCCTCCTGCGCTGATCGGCCCCGCCGAAGGCGCACCGGGCGCCAGGGCGGGCACACGAACGAACCTACCTGCCTAGTCGGCGCGAGACAGGATCTCTGTGACGCGCCAGGACTTCTGCTTACTCAAGGGCCGGCATTCGGTGATCAGAACGCGGTCCCCCTCTCGACACTCGTTGGCCTCGTCGTGAACCTTGAAGTTGCGCCCACGGACGAGAACCTTGCCGTAGACGGGATGGTGCGTGCGCCGCTCGACGCGGACAACAGCGGTCTTGTCCATCTTGGCGCTGACGACCAGCCCTTCTTTGCTCTTGCGCACACATCTTGCTGCTTTGCCCATGGGTGGCAACCTCTTCCCGGATCGCTGATGAACCGAGTTCACGACTGGTTAATGCCGAGCTGACGCTCGGTCTGAATCGTCTTGATGCGCGCGATAGCCTTCCGGTACTTGCGGATCCGCTTTGGGTCTTCGACCTGGCCCGACGCCATCCGGAAGCGCAGATTGAAGAGACTCTCCCGGATGTACGCCAAGCGCTCCTCCAGTTCGCGGTCGCTGTAGCCTCGCAGCCGTTCCAGAAACTCGCTTGTGGTCTTGCTATCGTCAGGCATGCGCCATCTCCTCTCGCGACAAGACGCGGGTCCGTATCGGGAGCTTGTGGCTGGCAAGGCGCATCGCCTCCCGAGCCACATCGTCCGGCACCCCACTCATCTCAAAGAGAACCCGTCCCGGCTTCACCACGGCAACCCAGTACTCCGGCGTCCCTTTGCCTTTGCCCATGCGCGTCTCCGGCGGCTTCTGGGTTACCGGCTTGTCGGGGTAGATGCGAATCCAGACCTTGCCACCGCGCCGAGCGTGCCGGGTCATTGCGACACGGGCCGCCTCGATCTGCCGGCTGGTCAGCCAACAGGGCTCCAACGCCTGTAATCCGTAGTCGCCAAAGTGCAGGCTGTTGCCGCGGGAGGCCTTCCCCCGCATGCGGCCGCGGTGCTGGCGACGGTACTTGGTCTTCTTAGGCATCAGCATCGGTCTGTTCTCCCCCGGAAGCCCTGTCGGGCGACTCGGATTGCGGGTCGGTCTCAGGTGCCGCCTCGGTCGGCTCGACCACGGCGTCGGGCGCACCTGTTTGGGCCGGCTCTGTCTCTGCGCTCGGCTCACCGGCGGGTTCGGCTGTAGCGGCTTCGGAGCCAGGTTCCTCCGGTGTGCCTAGAGACTCCGCCGGGCCGGCCTCCGGAGCTGCGGGTGGCGCGGCCGGTGCCTCAGCCGGCTCGGTCGGTGGCGTAGTATCTGCGTCCAGCGCACCCTCGGGCGCCGGCTGCCCGGCGTCCGCTTCTACCGGCTCGGGCTCCGACTCCGGTCCTTCCCCACGCCGACGGCGAGCAGGCACACCCGGCGTCTCCACCATCTCGCGGGCTTCCTCGAACCTCTTCCGTTTCCGGTCCGGTATGATCTCGCCTTTGTAGATCCAGAACTTGACACCAATATTGCCATGCGTCGTCTTGGCCTCTGCCAAGCCGTAGTCCACGTCGGCACGGAATGTGTGGAGCGGCACCCGGCCCGTCGGGCTGCGAGTGCTCTCAGAATGGGCAATGTCAGCGCCGCCCAGCCGCCCGCTGACCTTGACCTTGCAGCCCTCAGCCCCGGCCTTCATTGTGCGCTGAATGGCCTGACGCACGGCTCGGCGGAAGCTGATCCGCCGGGAGATCTGGCTGGCGATGTTGTCTGCCACAAGCTGAGCATCGAGCTCGGGGCGCTTGACCTCCTCAACAGTCAGATGCACCTTCCGCCCGATGAGGCGTTGGATCTCGCGGTTGAGTCTATCGACGCCGCTCCCGGAACGCCCGATGACGACCCCGGGCTTGGCCGTCCGCACGATCACGGTGACGGCGTCAGCGGTACGCTCGATGACGATCTGGCTGACGGCTGCGTTTCTCAGTCGGTCCCGCAGCAATCTGCGCAGTTTGCTGTCCTCGACCACTTGATCCCTATAGCGTGCGTCCTCTGCGAACCACCGGCTCAGCCACGGCCGAATGATCCCCAATCGCATCCCGTAAGGGTGGACCTTCTGTCCCATCTAGAGCCTCCGCTTCGCGTGATCCGGCCCCGGAGGAGCCTGGCTCACTGCTCTGCTTCGTCGGTCAGAACGACGGTGATGTGACACGTTCGTCTCTTCGTGCGGTCCACTCGGCCACGAGCCCGGTAGCGGACCCGCGGAAGCGTCAGACCGTCATCCGCGCAGGCCGACTTGACCCACAGCGACTCGGTGTCCGTAGGGACGTTGTTCTCCGCGTTGGCGGCTGCCGATGCAAGGACCTTCGCCAGCATCGCAGCGGCCGGACTGGACTGGACGGCCAGAATGGCTCTGGCATCCTCAAGGCTGCGGCCACGGATAAGGTCGGCGTAGCGGCGCACCTTTCGGGGTCCCATTCTAACGAAGCGCGCAACCGAGCGAACTTCCATCGCGTTCAGCCCCTCTCGACCCGGGTCGTGCGTTCAGTGGGCCTTTCGGTGGCGCGGCTGCTCGTCATGCCTCGATAGGTTCGCGTCGGTGCGAACTCACCCAGCTTGTGCCCCACCATATTCTCAGTGATCAGGATCGGCACGTGTCGCCGGCCATCGTGGACGGCGATCGTGTGGCCGACCATCTCCGGGAAGATCGTGGACCTGCGAGACCAGGTCTTGATGACCTCCCGTCTGTTCTCCGCGTTCTGCCGCTCGATCTTCCTCAGCAGCTTCGGCTCCGCATAGGGGCCCTTCTTGATCGATCTGGGCATTGGCAGTCCTCCGTGCTTCCCAGTCACCGGCTGTGCCCGGCGCAACAGCTTAGGTGTAACGGCGCCGGATGATGTGGCGGTCGCTGGGCTTGGCGGTCCGGGTTCTCTTCCCGAGTGTTGGCTTGCCCCACGGACTCATGGGGCTCTTGCGCCCAATCGGCGCCTTGCCCTCGCCACCCCCGTGGGGATGGTCCACCGGGTTCATGACCGAGCCGCGCACCGTCGGTCGCCATCCCCGCAAACGCTTGCGCCCCGCCTTGCCTGCGCTCACGTTCAGATGATCCACGTTGCCGACACTCCCGATGGTGGCCCGGCATTTCACGAATACCAGCCGAACCTCGCCCGACGGCAGCCGCAGCGTAGCGTACTTGCCTTCCTTCGCGACCACCTGAGCGGAGGAGCCGGCACTGCGGGCCAGTTGAGCACCCTTGCCGGGCGACATCTCGATGCAGTGGATCGTCGTACCGACCGGAATGCTCTCAAGCGGCATGGCATTGCCAACCCGGATCGGCACTCTCTCTCCCGAGATGATCTTGCCGCCGACCTTCACCCCGGCGGGCGCGAGGATGTACGATTTCGTCCCGTTGGCGTAGTGCAGAAGCGCGATATCCGAGGACCGATTCGGATCATACTCCAGCGCCGCTACGGTCGCCAGCACACCGTCGTGATCGCGTTTGAAGTCGATCTTCCGATACAGCCGCCGCGCTCCGCCGCCACGGTGTCTCACGGTGATGGTGCCGCTGTTGTTGCGCCCGGCCTTCCTCCTCTTGGCCTTGGTCAACCGCTTCTCCGGCCGCTTCTTGGTCAAGTGGCTCGTATCGAGTGGCCGATACGTCCGCCGACCGGGACTGGTTGGCTTCACATTTGCTTTGACCGGCATGAGTTTTCACCTTATAGAGAACCCACAGCGTTTGTCCGGATGCGAACATCCACCCCAGATCAGCCCTTCGCGCTCTCCAGTTAGCCGCCCCCGAGCAAGTCGATGCTCTGGCCTTCAGCCAGGGTGACGATGGCCTTCTTGCGTCGGGGCGTGCGACCGATCCGGTGACGGTAGCTTTGCCGCCGCTCCTTACCCTTGACCCTGAGCGTATTGACCTTGACGACCTCCACATTCCAGAGTGCAGTAACGGCTCGCTTGATCTCCGTCTTGTTGGCGTCCGGATGAACCTCAAAGGTGTACTTGTTCCGGGGAAGAGTGCCCTCGGCCTGGGCCATGCTCTTCTCGGTCACGATCGGCCGGATAATGATCTTCCGGTAGCGCTCCAGCATCTCGGGGGTGATCATGCGAGCCACACCTCCTGCAAGGCCTCCAGAGCTCCCCGCGTGACGATGATCCGGTCCGCCGCGAGCGCTTCGTACAGGGATACGTGGGGGGCGACGCGGACGGTGACCCCGGTGATGTTCCGGCCGCTCCGATGGATCTTCTCGTCGCGGTCCTCTCTTCGGGCGATCAGAACCAGTACCCGACCGTAGGCTTCCAGGTTCTCCAGGATCTCGGCGAAGCGTTTTGTCGAATACCCATCGATCTCAAAGCGGTCGAGAATGGTCAATCGACCACGCCGGCGCTTGTCCGAGACGGCAGCGAACATCGCTTGACGCCTCATGCGGCGCGGCAACCTGTCCACGCCCAAGCGGCCACGAGGGCCGTGGGCCTTAGCACCACCCACAAAGCCCGGTACGGATCGAGCTCCGTGCCGCGCGTGGCCCGTGCCCTTCTGGCGGTACCACTTGGCCTTGGTCAGGTTGACCTCGCTCCGCCCCTTGGTGCGCGGAGCCCCGACGCGACGCGCGCGCCCCAGTCGGACCAGTGCTTGGTGAACCAGGGCCTCGTTGGGCACAGCGTCGAAGACCTGGTCCGGTAGCGAGATCTGGTCGATCTTGTCTCCGTCCGAGTTGTACAACGCTGCCTCAGCCATCCTGCGAGTTCCTTTCACTGACCGACGGTGGGCGCAATCAGGAAGCTGTGATGACCAGCAATCCCCCGTTGGCTCCGGGCACGGCCCCCTTCACCAACAGCAGGTTCCGCTCCGCGTCCACCCTGACGACTTCGAGCCCCTTGACGGTGCACCTGGCCGATCCCATGTGGCCCGGCTTGCGAGTGCCCTTGAACACCCTCGCCGCGTCCGTCGCACCGCTAGATTGGGGGGCACGGTGCACCTTCGAACCGTGGCTCGCCTTCCCGCCGCGAAAGCCGTGCCGCTTCATTCCGCCAGCGAACCCCTTGCCCTTGGTCGTGCCCGACACGTGCACGGTCTGACCGGCCTCAAAGACCGCTTCCACGCGTATCTCATCACCGGGCTCAGCCCCATCGCCGACATCACACGGGACCTCTCTCAGCCAACGGACCGGCTCCACCCCGGCGGCTCCGAAGTGACCGGTCATGGGGCTGTTCACGCGACCGCGCTTCATCTTCGAGAGGCCAAGCTGCACCGCATTGTATCCATCGCGTTCGTTCGTCTTCCGCTGGACGACGACGTTGGGCTCCGTATGGATGACCGTAACCGGAACCACGTAGCCTTCGGCGTCGAAGACGCGCGTCATTGCGATCTTCTTTCCCAGCATTCCCTTCGGCATTGCTCTCGCGCTCCCGTTTACGGTACTGTCCAGGCCAGCCGATCAGGCCGACGTCTTGATCTCGATACCGACGCCGCCGGGCAAGTCGAGCTTCATCAGTGCATCGACCGTGCGGGTCGTCGAGCCGTGGATGTCGATCAGCCGCTTGTGCGTGCGGATCTCGAAGTGCTCCATGGAACGGCTGCTTCGGCCCAGAGCCGTGGGCCGCACGATGCAGTGCACCCTCTTCTCGGTGGGCAACGGCACCGGCCCGCTCACCTTGGCTCCCGTGCGCTCCGCCGTCTCGACAATCCGGCGCGCAGACTGATCCAAGAGCTGGTGATCGAACGCCTTAAGCCTGATCCGGATGCGGTTTGCAGCCGCCATTTTCGTTCCTCGTTCCCTCTCAGAGTGACGTGAGCTTGATCGCTCGCAGGTTGCGACAAGCTGACTGGCGCCCTATTCCTGGATGCCGGTGACGACGCCGGCGCCCACGGTGCGGCCGCCTTCGCGGATCGCGAAGCGGACGCCCT
>CBFDAZ010000017.1:0-19565 GCA_965602825.1 uncultured bacterium | reverse complement strand
GCCGAGCTTGAGATTGGCGTGCAGCTCCTGCGCGAGGACGGATCGGTCGAATCGAAGCGGTCTACGCTCCTCAAGTACCTCGGGCCGCGCGGCCGGGTCGTCCTGACGCCGGGCGAGGACACATACGTCCAGTACGGCCAACCGACGCAGAACTTCGGCCACCACGCAGCTCTGGCGGTGGACGGCGGCGACCAACAGATGGGCGACCGGAGCCACGGCATCGCCTACTTGAAATTCCTGGTGGACGTCCCTGGCAAGTCGGTCTCCGTCAAGTTCCGCATCCACACCACGCCTACGGGCCACAGCCAGAGCGGCGACTCCGGCACGATCCACCTGACCGATGCCGCCTGGGATGAGAACAAGCTGAACTACGCGAATCGCCCCGAGCCCGGGAAGAAGATCGGCACCCTCGGCCCGGTCGGCAACAACGTGTGGGCGGAGCGAGACCTCGACATCGAGCTGTCAGGGAAGAGCGAGCTGACGCTCGTCCTCGAGCCGACCAGCACTGACGGGGCAAGCTATCACTCGCGAGAGGGCACCCACCCTCCAGAGCTCGTGATCGAGTACGTGCCCGCCGACTAGGGGTGGACCGTGTACGAAGGGCTTATGGTCATTACCCAAGTACGTTGACGTGAGGAGGGGCCGAATGGGGCAAACGAACACGAAGTGTTCGCGGGGCCCCATCCGGCCCGGCCGTTCGGGGCACAGCGACGGCCTGCGGGCTGGATGGGGACCCCTCGGCTCCTGCGGAGCCGTGTCCCCATTCAGCCCCTCCAGACGGCGGGTCAGATTGTCGATGACCATCAGGCCCGATGGGGTGGATGTCACCCGCAGAGACCGGCCTTCGCCTGCCGCCGTAGCCGCCGTCGTAGGTCGGAGCGCCAGCTCCGGCAATCTGCCCCCAAGGAGACTCGCCCCATGCCAGATGTCCCCTCCTACCTGGCAGACTACGCCGACCTCTATCAGGAGAACCCTCGCCAGGCCGCGCTCCAGTGGTTCCGCGAGGCGAAGTACGGGTTCTTCCTCCACTACGGTCTCTACTCGCTGCTCGGCCGACACGAATGGCTGCAGTTCCGTGAGAGCATCCCCGTTGCCGAGTACGCGCGGCTGATGGAGCAGTTCACGGCGGAGAAGTTCGATGCGGATTACATCGCTGACCTGGCTGTGGACGCCGGCATGAGGTACGTCAACCTCACCACCCGCCACCACGACTCTTTCTGCCTGTTCGAGACCGAGGAGACGGACTTCCACAGCGTCAACTCGGCGGCTGGCCGCGACCTCGTCGCCGAGCTGGCCGTCGCGTGCGCGAAGCGCAAGCTTGGCTTGTGCCTGTACTACTCCCACGCCCGCGACTGGAAGCACCCTCACGCCCCGAACAACGACGAATGGGGCGGTAACGCTCGCCCGAAGCACGATCCCCCGGAGCCCTCGTACGCGTACGGCGAAGACCACGACCTGCAGATCTACCTCGACTTCGTGACCGCCCAGATCACCGAACTCCTGACGAACTACGGCCCGCTCGGAGCCATCTGGCTCGATGGAATCGCGGTGCCCCTATCGGGCGATCACACGAAGTTCAGGTGCCAGGAGCTCTACGACCACATCCACAGCCTGCAGCCGCAGGTACTCCTGTCGTACAAGCAGGGCTTGCTGGGCACCGAGGACTTCTTCGCGCCGGAGCACCAGGCCGTGGATACGGACGGCAAACCCGGCGAGATCTGCACCACGATGTGCCCCGGCTCGTGGGGCTACATGGCGGAGAAGAAGGGCCAACACAAGACCGCCGCCGAGGTCTGGGAGACGCTACGCTCCGCGCGGGAGGCCGGCTTCAACCTCCTGCTCAACACGGGCCCCCTCCCCGACGGCTCCATCGATCCCGAAGATGATGCCGTGCTGCGGGAGGTGGGACAGCGCATCAAGAGGCAGGGCTTCCCGGGCGAGTAGCCTGACAACACTGCCAGCCGTCACGTGGGTCGGGTTTCCCAACCCGACACCGTGCCCGGCCCGATTACTCCGCGCTCTCCGCCTTCTGCCCCAACGCAAACTGCATCATCGCCTCGTACAGCGCAAGCTGCATGTCGAGGATCTGCTCGCAATCGACCTGGCACGCGTTCTCCCCGATGATCCCGTGCGGGCACTCGAAGGTGAAGGATGTCGCGCCGCTGATGTGATACAGCGCGCTCGTGAGGTTGAACGGCGCCGGGTGCTCGCCGCCCTCGGTTGACACTCCCGGAAGTCCCCCGTGAGGCAGGTCGCGCTCGTCGAGGAGTGCGTAGTACTGCTCGGCGAGGGTGCGGAGCGCTTCCTGTACCTCTGTGGTGACGTACGCTGGCCGCAGCACGGCGGGGGAGGCCTGGTGGGAGTGCAGCGACACCGCAATGTCCGGGCCCTCCTCCATCGCCACCTTCAGGATCGCGGGTGCCTCCGGCCCCATCGGGGCGAAGAACTCGTCGTGCATCGGGTTGATCCCGGCGTCGTTGTAGTAGCAGCCCAGGAAGCCGCAGTTGTCGCCCATCATCGGGTGCTGTCGCTTGCACTCCGGCCAGCCGCAGAGCCTGTCATCGCTCCATGTCCCCTGCCCCCAGAAGCGGATGTCATCCAGCCCCATTCCCTGCAGCGATCTCGGCTCGAAACGCGCGATGCCGTCGGGGTTTCCCGCCGGGACGATGAGCAGTCGGCACCGCTCGCCCAGCGCCCGCAGCTCTGACTGGTCCGTCCCCCGCAGGTCCTGGCCCGTCTCCATGACGCTGATCAGGTTGCACAGCCCGGCCAACGCCTCCGTCTCGTGCCCGTGGACCGGCCCGACGAGAAACACCACCGGCTTCTCCCGGCTCGCCTTGTCCATGTAGGCTTCCGGCTCCCTGCCGCCGATCGCTGAGTTGAAGTTGGCCTTGTGCTCTGCTTCCTCGCGCTCGCCGTAGGCAACCAGATACAGCGGCCGCCTGCCGGGCGTGGACGCCAGCGTCCTGACCTCGCCCACCTTGAGCTCTGCCACTTGCTGCGCCAGTCGCTCGACATCACCTACCCAGAACCCCGGCAACTCTCGCTCGGGGATTCTCTCCTTGGCCTCCTCATATGTCATCTTCTCTGCCGCAGCCCCATTAGTCGCGGCAATCAACACCGGCCACAACGGTCCCACGAGCATAACTCAACCTCCGTTCCGAGATGGTGCTCCCTGCAGTTGCGTGGCGCGGGCATCCTGCCCGCGGCCGTTCCCGCCGTTTGCCGTCCCTGCCGTCCTGGCCGTTCACTGTTCACCGACGTTCCCCGTCGTCCCCCTGCCGTTCGCCCTACTCCCTCACGACCTCCCCGATGATCCGCAACGCCGCAGCACGCAGCGCGACCCCCTCAAACAGGCTCGCATCGTAGCGGTCGGCCTTCTTGGCTTCGTCGATCGGGACTGACCGATCCGGCGGGTCGGGCAGAAGCTCGACCGTCACCGTGTGCAGCGTGTCCTCAAGGCCGCTGGCGATTGGTATCGCCGCCTGCCGCTGGTAGTAACTCCACGGATCGACCTGCTGCCGAACGCCGACCTCCTTGCCATCCACGCTGACTCGCACGCGACCCGTGTCCGGCCCCATCAGGTCATACACGCTGGCGGTCGTCCCCTTGAACCTGAAGGTCAGCGTCGCGCCCGGCGTGTCGGTAAACCAGATCGTATCCATGTGGCGGGCGAATCGCTTCCGCAGCTCGTGCTCGGGCGGCAGCTCCCGCCACTCCTTGCTGAGCATCTCGGCCGTGATAGTCACCAGCTTCGCGCGCTCGTAGTTGTCGGGCACATAGGGCTCAGGGAGTTCGTGCACCGTGGCCGTCCCTTCGGCCGCGAGTTCCCCCAACGCCGTGATGATCGTCTTGGCATAGAGACGGTTCGCGTCCTGGCTCGGCCGTGTGCCGTCGGTCGAGAACAGCAGCTTGCCGGCCGCTTCCTCGGGCGTGCCCTTGATGACCAGCTCGCCCTTCTCGCGCAGCTCGGCGATCCGGAAGCCCATGTTGATCGACGGGACGCCGTAGTGGCGCGCGATCCTCTCGTAGGCCGAGACCGGAGGCGGCAGAAGGCCTTCGGCGTAGTCGTCCTCGAACCCGCTGCGGAAGGCGTAGAGCAGTATCGCGTCGAGCCCGGGATCAGCCTCCCACGCCTGGCGCACGACCCCCTCGATGTTCCGCTGGATCGCGCTTGGATCGGTGGTGTGGTCGTCTGAGGCGAAGTCGACCAGGACGAGATCGGGCTTGTGCGCGAGTACATCGTGCCCGAACCGATACACGCTCCAGCCCGACCCGCGAACGCAGTCGCAGACGCCCGCCTCAATCTCGGTCACCTCTCCGTGCCGCTCGCCCAGCCAGTCCATCACCTGCTTCCGCCAGCCGCTTGCGGGGTGGATGCCGCCGCCGAAGTACGCCACCTTCACCGGCTGTCCGCCGGCCGCCTTGGCGAAGAAGTTGGGCGCGCCGCTCCGTGCGGCCAGCTCCCCCTTCGCCTCCAGGCGTTTGTACTGCGGCGGCTCGTAGTAGCGGACCGTGTGTAGCTCGCCCAGCGCCGCGGCGCCGGCTGCCTCGACAATCGGCCACGATGCGCGGAGCTCATCCTCGTACGGCCCGATCTCGTCCACCGGTATCGGCTTGAAGCCTAGCTTCAGCGCGGGCGAGTCGTCCTGGAGGCGGAAGTCGCCGTTCTCTGCGTCCACAAACAGCGGATCGCTGATGACCGAGTCCCGGTCGGCCCCGAGCCCGCGCCACTCGTCCCACGTCAGGAGCTTACTGGGGTCGGGATAGAAGGCGAAGTTGATGCGGGGCTCCAGGCCCTCCTCAAGGTACAGGCAGTTTGAATCCCATTCGTTCTGCTCGAAGTGCTCGGGCCGCATCCGCATGCTGTAGAGAAGCTGGCAGTCCTCACCGCCCCAGCCGCTGCCTTTCTGGCCGCGCAGCCACGCCGTGCCCTCCCTGGTGTAGTAGAAGATGTTGCGGACCACCTTCAGGCCCGTCATGGCCTCCGGTCCCGTATCGGCGTAGTCGGCCAGCTCCGGGTAGCGCTCCAGGTACGGCGAGCCCGGCGTATCGCGGTACTTGCCGAGCCGCTCGTAGATGGCGGGCCATTCGGACCAGTTCGGCGCCAGCATCCCGGCCTGGAACGCCGGCGCATCGACGACGATGTTGTTCTCCCAGGTGTTGTCGCGGCCGCCGTGGTTGTGTAGGCCGCAGATGGGCGCATGGTGGACGATGTTGCCGTAGACCAGCGTGCCCGTAGTGGGATCATCGAGGTAGATGCCCCACGTGAAGTGGGGGTACTCGAACTTCACCTTCCCGTCCTGCAGCGGCTGCGAGGAGCTCGCCTTCCCGAAGCCGCCGCAGTGGTGGAAGATGTTGTGGCGGATGACGTTCCCTCGCTGGGTCCAGTCGCGGGAGCAGAAGTAGATGCCGCCGGTGTCGGCCGACTCCAGGTTGCAGTGGCGGATGACGTTGTACTCGACGACGTTCTCATTGCCGCCTAGCAGCAGCCCCGCGTGCGGCATGTCGTGGACGAGGTTGTGACTGACGCGGTTGCCGACGCCGTTGACGGCCACGCCGGGCCGGTACGTGCGCCATACCCGGGCGCAATGGTGGACGTAGTTGTTGTCGGCGAAGCACTTGCCCGGCTGGAGCGTATCTCGACTGCCGGCCGTGACACTGATGCCGCCGTGCCCGCACCAGTACACATCGTTCCCCTTCGCGCCCGTCTCTTCTCCCCCGGAGATGGTGATGCCGTACCCGCCGCAGTTGCGCACAACGCTGCCGGCCACCAGGCAATGGCGGCAGTTCGACAGGCTCACGGCCGTCCCGTCGCTGGCCTCAATGGCGAAGCCCTGGAGCGTGATCCATTCGGCCTCTTCCATGGTCACGATGCTCTTGAGTGTGGTCGCCACGACCGGCCCGGACTCGAGATCCTCGGGCGGCCAGAAGTACAGCGTTTCCGTTCTCGGGTCGAGGTACCATTCGCCCGGAGCGTCGAGTTCCTCCAGCAAGCCCTCGATGAAGTAGCGATCGCCGATTCGGATGGCGTAGGAGACGGAGTTGCCGAGGCCAATCAGCCGAGTCTGGGGGTCGTAACCCGCCAGCGGGACGATGTTCCAGCCCCAGTCGTACCCGGGGTGGATATGGACGCGCCCATCTTCCGGGTGTTCCCAGGCGTGCTCCTCGTCCTCGCCGTAGTGGAAGTCCCGCTTGTTCTCGCCACCATCCACCGAGGCGACATGGGCCCACTCGCCGCCGTGGGGATCGTCCGGATCGACGTTCGGGTAGCGGGCGAGGACCTGCTGCTTGCCGCCGAAGATCAGCCCCGAGAAGCGCGTCCCCGTGAGGCCGAGGGCCTTCAGATCGGCCCACACGATCTCCCCCTCGTGCGGGCGGAAGCCGCTGATCTCCCGGCCACCGGACAGGATCGGCTTCTCATCGCCCGTGGCCCGCCACACGATCGGGCTCGCCTCGGTGCCGGAGTCCTCCGGGCCGAAGACGAGCGTCTCCTCCAGATAGTACGAGCCCGCCGCCACGTTGACTGTGACGCCGTCGCCTAGCTCTCCCGCCGCCTTCAGACGACGGACTTCCTCCTGCGCCCGCTGAAGGGTCGCGAACGGGCCATCGGGGGCCGTCAACTCCTGGCTGCGCCCGTTCCAGGCATCATTCCCTTCCGCAGACACATACAAGACTGCTGGCTGGGCCAATACTCTCACCGCCAAACCTGCGGTCATCACGAGTGCCAGTACACCCGCGATCCCTGGTAGTCGATGCCCTGTAGGGGAGCGATCCATCGCGCCCGCATCACGGCCGTTCTCGTTCGACATACGTACACCTCCGTGGCAGAGCCGGACGAGACCACCCGGCAGAGGTGGCTCTGCAGCCAAGGCTATTCCGCAGGTAGCCGCCGGATTCTTCCCCACCGGTCTTGCGCTTGGGATTCGTTCCTGGCCTAGTGCCGGGCACTATCCGGGGAGGACACAACCGGAGAGCATCGGTAGGAACTCATCGGTTAAGGTATGGGTCAGCTTGAACACCACGAACCCATCCGTCTGCCGACGGCGGCCAATGGAGATCTGCTCTGCCAGCTCAGTGGGGCTGCCGAAGCAGGCTGCATGTGAGAAGGCGCCGATTCCAGTGGCGACAGGCGTTCTGCCCTCAACAAGCTCCTGCTCAAGACGGACCAGCTTGTCATAGAAGGCATTGTCAGCGGAGTAATTCATGAAAACGGCCAGGTCCAGGTAGCCTTTGTCGATCCACTTTGCGGCGTCTTGGCCAACGGTGTTTCGCGCCCCCGGCCAGCCGAACAGGGCTGCGGAGAGCTGCACATCAGGATACCGTGTCCTGAGTTCACGCCGGAGTTCCGCCACAAACGTCGTCAGCACATCCTTGCGCCATTGCCCATACTGCTCTTTCAGGGCGCCTTCCGTTACCTCCTTGGGCCACTGCGCTACCGGTCGGCCCAGATCCGACTCGAACGCAGTGCGGCAGCTCGCGCAGAAACAGTAGTTCTCCGGCGGGTAGTACGGGTATCGCATGTAGTCAAGATGGATGCCGTCCACATCGTAGAGTTGCGGGATCTCCAGGAACGCCTGGAGTTCGCTGTCGCGATTCGCCTCGACTGAGGGGCACAACCAGTGCCGGGTCTTGCCATTCTGGGAGACGACCAGCCTTCCCGCCTGCTCCAGCTCGCGGACCAACTCGGCCGGGCCATCGGTCATGTTCCACGCTGTGCGCCATACGTGGACCGCGAGCCCGTGTTGGTGGGCTGCCTCTACACATTCCGCGAGGTAGTCGTTGCCTGCGCGCACGCCGTCCGCGACGGGAGAGATGCTCGACGGGTAGAAGGCTGCGCCTGCACTACTCATGTACGGGAAGATGGCATTGATCCCTCCACGAGCCAGTTGCCTGGCAGCGCGGCGCCAGCCAAACACTGGGCGCGGTACCGTGCTCCATACACCTCGGATCTCATCGGCCGGCCCCCTCCCGAACATGCACAGATACGCCTGCTCAAAGCCTCGGTTCGCCTGAAGGGCAATCTGGAGGCCTGTCGCGGCATCGTCAGCCACGATAGCCCTTCTGGCCTCTGGCCGCAGCAACACAGCTTCCCTGAGCAGACGACGGGCCTGCGTACGCTGGTCCGCCGGGATTGCCTCGACGCCCTGCAGTTCAGCAGCTCGTGAGGCAAGATCAGCCACCATCTGCGAACACGTCCGATGGCGCGGACGGAAGTTCGGCAAGGCAGTGACCTCACGGAGCTTCCGCTCTGCCGCCCTCCGCAGATGCTCCGGCTGAAGACGGGACATGATCGCCAGGAGCGCCAACCCCTTGTTCCGCAGGTCGTCCTGCGAGGGAGGGGCTCCGATCAGGGCTGCCCGGTCGTTGATGACGATGGCCGGCAAGGCACGGCCCGGACCAACGACGCTCCGCCATTGGCCAACGACCGCGTTGGGCGCCTTGGAGGGGGCTGGGACATACGCGCGGGGGACAACGTTGATAAACGCGTTCGGAAAGGGGAGCCCGTGCCAACACCGCGTTCTGACCCACCCGAAGGACTCGTCAGCCCGCCCGTCCACGCATTCCCCGTCACCGAAGCCCAGTTCCGTCATCAAGGCCTGGGGCTGGACGTAGAACGCGATGGTCTTCCCTCCCCGCCTCACGAAGTCCAGCAGCCACTCCAGCTCGGGCCCCGACCACTGGGCGCTGTTGAGTAGTACGTCCTGGTCATTTGTGTCGTTGGGCCCAAGTTGCAGCGAGTATGGCAGGACGACGAGGTCATTCTCGTTCACGGTTCTATTGGGCACGTCCGCGATCCGCACGATCTGGCACTCCACACCGACCGTGAGCAGGGCCCGGCGAACGGCCGCGGCGTAAGGCCCCCTGTCGCCACGGCCTTGGACGACCAGGATCTCCTGCGATTCCGCGCCTTCTCCGGACCCAGCGAGGAAGGCCACGCCCACCACGAGAGACATCAGCCCTGGGCGGCCTCCTCCCAACAGGCGGCGGCAGGGGCCACCACTTCTCCGAGCACGCCGGATCGTCCGCATCTTGCACCCCTCTTCCTCGCACACAGTAGCCTCGTGGGGTCTCTGCCCCACAGCAGGCAGATCCTCCGCACCAATCCGGCGATGGCGTGGGCACGAGCGCGGAGTTGAGGGGACAGCCCTCGGCTACCGCTGCTGCACCGGCTTGCTGACGAACGTCATCACCAAGTTGGCGTAGCTCCCGTCCCAGGCGTAAAGCGAGGTCCCCGGCTGGCGCCACGGACCATCTGTCGCGAGCCCGATCCGGGTTGGCTCGACGCGGTCTCCGTCCGCCGGCTGGTGCTCTTCGCCGGTCAGGCCGTCGTGACACAGGAGGTAGGTCTTCTCGGCTGCTGTGACATATCCGACCCCGACAACCGACGTACAATCGCTAACGCGGCGCCGAGCCTGGGAGAGGCCCTCCCTTGCGTGGCTGTCATAGCAGAACGTCAGCACCACGGGACGCCCATCGTGGATCGATGCCTTGTAGTCGCCGAGGTCTGCCCGTTCGTCCGGGTCGCTTGCGTACCGGACGCGCTCCTCGATTGCCGCCCTGTACCCGCGCGGTGCAAGAAGCGCGTCAAGGCCCTCCTTGACGCGCCACGCTATTGGCTCGCCCGGCTTGTCGCACTCACAGAACTCCGCGAACAAGGCCGCCGTGGCAATCAGAAGACGATCCCCCTCGCCCGGCTTCCGGAGGCCGTGCAGATCCACCAGGCAAGCCATGGCAGTCGCGTGGGTGTTCCGGTACAGGGGCAGAGCGCGGCCGGGATGCGGCACGGTCACGACCTCCCCCGTCGCCAGCGAAGGGCAGAAGGGCACGCACAAGCCCAGGGCAAGCAGACCGCCGATGCTACTCCTGGGCGAGAATGTGGGCATACACGGGCACCTCAAGCCTCTCCTCGCCTGGAACATCGGTGGATATGACCACATTACCTTCCACGACCCCGGGCGTCGAGGTGTCGATGGCCACAGGAACCAGCCAACCGGCGTTGTGCCGCTCAACCGGCCCCACGCGTATCCTCGTGTCGTCCGCAGTGGCACCCCGCACGCTGAAGTCCTTGCAGACCGCACATGCGATGGACGCCTCCTCCTCAACCGTACTGCCCAGCGGGGCAAAGCCGATGAAGATCGACGTGGGGAGAACCTGTACATCGCCGCGGGTACTGCCCGTTACGGGAATCGTAACGAGGGGCCGGTCCGGATGTGTTGTGTGAAGCCGCAACTCATCCTGGATCTTGCCAACGAAGTTCTGGATGTTGAACGTGAGTTTGACTGCCCACGTCTTGCTTCCGAGTTCGCTAACCCGGGGCTCCCCAATGCGTATGTCAAAGCAGCCACGCTCGGAAACAACCTCCGTGACATCCATGTCAGCGGGTCCGCTGACGAACACGCTGCGACTGGGCACCGCATTCTTCCCTCCCGCCAGGTGCAGGCGCTCAGGGCGGATCGTGAGGTCGTGCGGTGCCTTCCCGTGGACGGTCAGGAAGACGACAGGGCGCCACAAGTCGTTTGTGAGGAGCTTGATCGACCTCATCAGCGAGCCGCCGTGCACAACCGTGAGCTTGACCCTCGCGTGAGCTGACGCGCCGGGCGCGATGACCGATCGATCCAGTGACACCTCCGGTGCGCTCCCGCAGGAGCTTGCCGCGGGGCGTACGATCAAGTCCTGATCACCTGTGTTGGCCAACCGGAAGGCATGCTCCACTCGCTGGCCGACCCCGACGATCCCGAAGTCGTAGTGGAACTCCTCGGCCACCACCCGCGGCCCACCTTCCTCTGCCTCATGCCTGAGGATCGCCGCGTGCTCCGTATACCGCCGTTCGACGTCCTTCCGCGGCATGACGCCCGCGGTTCGCTGGCTGAGTACCTGAACCCATTCGGCGGAGATACGCTCTATGACCACGAAGTGATCCGGATCCCGCAAGTGAGCGATTTTCGGGCCCCGTACCTCGCTGGCCAGTTCGTCCAAGGTCGCGCGCACCCCGACCAGAGAAAGCCCGATCTGCTCGGCCGCCTCGATGATCTCCAGCATCGAGCTCTCGTCCCCGGGATAGCGTTCGACGATCTGGCGGCGCACTTCGTCGTCCAGGTCCTGGCCGACCAGCAGGCATAGATCGAATAGACTCGCGACCCCGCAGCTCTGTGTGGACGCCGGCGCGGGGAGTACGACAGCCAAGGTGCTGGCCCCCAGCAGAAGCGCACCGAACGCTAGTCCACTCGCGTGCTGGCCGGGGGCTCTGTTCCTTGTTGTGCACGGACCGATCCCAGGGATCTGCCCGACCCCGCACGGCATGGCTTCCCTGCGAGCCATGTGCGTCACCCCCCCTCGCCTCGGAGAACCTGCAGACCCTTCTCGGTAGTGAGCGTAGCGCCCCATGGGTCAGGGGCAGCCCCGAGGGAGAGCAGTTCCGACTTGCGCCGAGCGACGTCGCTGGCGCTGAAGCGCACCTCTGGCGGATGCACGCTGTCATCCTCCACCCGAGCGTCAAACGGGAACTGATACGGTGTAACGACGCCTATTAGGGGCTGGTTTGCCTCCAGCGAGCGGACCTCGACGATGTGCGTATAGGCCCAGTGCGTCACCGCTTCGGTCTGCTCGTACCGGAAGTGGTCCCGCTGCACGTAGCGCGGGCACCAAACCCCCGGCAGAAGCTCCTTGAGGTCGCGCGATCGCACCACATGTGCTTTGGCGAGTCCGCCGGAAGCGAAGTACAGATTCTCGTACCGCAGCACGGCATACCCCAGGCTCGGCGCGATCCATGCCCGCGTAAGCCGTTTGAATTCTCCGGTACTGCGGATATCCAATCTGTGGCACGGGGCGTTCTCATACGTTACGGTGCCTCGGTGAATGGCCTCGAAGCCATACTCCCGAACCGCCAGCAACACGGCTTGGTCCAGCGTGGCGACCACCAGCGAGCCGATCACCCCGAGATCGTAGGGCTTCCGCTCCTCCGCATACGGCCTCGCAGTACCCCAGTTCAGCGAGCGATCATAGGTGTAGACGGTCTCTCCATCGCAGACGCTGATGCGGTAGAAGGCGGCTGGCTCAAGGGAGCGCCACTCCGCTGGTGTTCGAAGGAAGCCCGTCCAATCCTGGCCGGTGTTCGTGAGTTGCACCGCCTCCCAGCGCCACCTGGACTCGTCGTACTCGAAGTCCACGAGGTCTGCGTGATGCTTCTCCAGAGGCTCTAGTTGCTGGGGGGCCGTCTGTCCGAAGCCGGCAGCGTCCGCTTCGTGTCGTCTCTGCATCTGCTCTGCATAACTCTCACTGAGTATGTAGTGGAACAGCACACGTCCCTGCAGCGAGGTTGCGGCCGACAACCGATGCTCTATGCCTTTCAGCAAGGTCTCCGCCATGTCGTCGCGCGCCCCACCTGGAGCGCCTGCGATCCGTTCGCCCGCCCCGCACGCCAGTACCACACCCAGCAACAGAATGCCAACCTGGGTCAGTTTCCTGCGGTACACTCCGACACCCCCTAACCGGATGACTGCGGACCACTGACGCCGCCCACCGCGCTCCAACCATCACCTGCCGGCTGCTCTTCGGCCGGCCTGAACGCCAATCCGCGGTAGGGCCCGCGAGCACCTCGCGACGAGGGAGCCAGGACCACGTCCGTCGCGGCCTTCCCGAAGGCCAATGGGCACCGCTCAGGGGGGGCTTCCACCAGCCACAGTCCCGCCCCAAGCGCTCTGCGCGTATGGCAGCAGCACAGCCTCCCCACTGCCGCGCTGCAAACCAGCCCCCCTGGCCCGAGTGCACATCAACCCTCAAGCGCCCAGACGCACCTCACCCGTTATCGCAGTTCCACCACAGCTTCGAGCACTTCATGGGCTCATGGCACGTATTGCACCAGGGGCAGTCCGGTGGGTACTCGTCGCAGTATCGCTTGTAGCAGCACGGGGGCGGGCCGTCCGTCTGCCAGTCGGCGCAGGAGCCAGGGTTCTCGCGGTCGAAGCACACAACGTTGGTCCTGGGATCGTAGAGGACCACGCATTGGGTTTCCGAGACCTTCTCGCAGGCGCCGTCAATGGCACACTCGGCCATCGGGATACAGGGCCCCTCCATACCGCCGCTGCCACGCACCGCCACCATCTCCTGCTCCGTCAGCATCGTGATGGCTGAGGCCGGCGGGCAGCTCGCTAGGACTAGACAGAGCACGATAGCCGCAGCGACTGAACAACCTAGCCGTCCGATCATCTTGCAGCTCCTTTCGTGACCCCTCAGATTCGTTCGCCGGAGGATCATGGTCCCTATGCGCTCTCGGCGATGCCACGTCCGTGCGATCCGCGCTCACGTTCCCACTTGGGTCTGAGCTTGGAGCTCCGTAATTGCTCGTTCGCACAAACGCCTTTCCCAAACGGTCTCTCCGCGGTTCTGTTGCTTCGACTCCCCTCAGCATCTCCCGCACGGGTCAGTCAGTTCCTGTGACATGGGCGTAGTACGGTATGGTCACACGCTGTAGACCCGGCACATCCACTGCGAGCTCGACCGTACCATCGAGTACCCCAGGCTCCTCCGGTGCCTGGAGCGACGCAGTGACTAGGTAGGTGCGGCCGTCTGCCTCTGTCACCTCAACGGTGAGGATCTGCGGGCTGGCCGCAACAGCGGGGGTGGCCCTGAAGGGCAGCGCGCTAACGAGGGTCGCCGTTGCCGTCTTCGTCTCTCCGGGCTTCACAAGGCCGAAGAACATGGAGGCTGGGGACACGCTTACTGGATTGGTGACCTCGACTCCGATCGGAATCTCGATAGCCGGATGCTCGCCGTCGTTCGTCTCCAAACGCACGCTGCCCTCATACTTGCCAACCTTGTCCGGTTCAGCGGCCAGCTCGACAACGTGCACGGTACGGAAGCCTTGGCGCGGCTTCTGGTGCACCGACGCCCGCACAAAGTCAAGCGTCGCGTTGGCATCCGTGACCGCGAAGGTCAGGTTCCCATAGACCACAAGGGCTCCCGTAGCGCTGCCGCCGGGTCGAGCGTTCATCCGAAGTGTCTCTGGGGCAGTCTCCCGGACTCGCGGAGGGAGGAGGCATACTTCGCCGATGTCCTCCCCGGCCGATCCGAGGTCCAGAAGCTGTGCCTGCGCCTGCTGTGCCTGGAATGAGTCTGGAGGCGACGACTCGATTAGTGCCCGCAGTATTTCGGCCGCCTCTGAGGTTCTGCCGAGTCCGGGCAGACAGCGTGCCTTGCCCAACGGCAATTGGGCTTCGAGGTTCAGGTGGGGATCGCTGGCTCTGCCGGTAGGCACCAGCTCGTATTCCCTGAGGGCGGCCTCCCAGTTACCGCGCTTCTCCTCAAACAACCCACGACGGTACTGGAACGTAATCGCAGCCGAGTCATTGGCAGGCAACGGCTCAAGCGCCTCACGCGTGAGTCGGATGCCTTGGGCGAAACGGCTCTGGCCCATGGCAAGAACGTAGCCCAGATCGCCCTTTGCGATGGCTGACTGCCGAGGGCTCTGCACGTAATCCTCAACCGCCGTCCGGAACGCCGCCTCGGCCCCGTCGAGTTGCCTTGCGTGCCAGTGCGCATACGCGATACGCAACTGGGCGCGTGCCTTCCTCTCGATGTCTGTCTCCTCGTCTGCGAGGACTTCCCTCGCCGCCGAAATGGCTGTCTGCGGGTCGCCTTGCTCATCAGCAAGATAGCCGATCCACAGGTTGGCCTCCCGTCTCCCTGGGGCGGTCGGGTTTCCTGTGAGGTACTCCTCGATCGCGGTGCGAAGCTTCTCGTGCCCCTCGCGTCCGTACACCTGGTTCAGCCCGTCGATGCCGCCCCACACTTGGTTCGGCTCCGTCACGCCCTCCAGCAGTGTAAGGAATGTCTGCTCCGCCTGGCCTTTGTCGCCCATGCGCAACAACAGCAGGCCCAGCCGCCGTAGGCTCTGATATGCTGGCGGGGTGCTCGGCGGGATTCCGTCGCTGGCCCACCGGTAGTGCTGGATCGCGTCATCCGTCCGCCCAGCGCTCTCGTCCAGTTTGCCGATTTCGAGGTGCACGGAGCGCAGGCGTTCCCCTCGCATGGCCGCTGTGCCCACGGCGCGTTCAAAGGCGACCAACGCCTCATCGCTACGCCCCTGCTTGAGGTCGAAGTGCCCTACGCGCTCATCCAGCCAGGCGAAGCCGTCGGAAATCACAGTGGCCGCCCCGTACAACCGCTCCGCGTCCCGCGACTGGCCCTGCCCTTCCAGAGCCCATGCCAGGAACGTGGTGGCTGCTGCGAGCGCGCTCACCGGGAGATCAGGGTCCTCGAGGAGCGGCGTGATGGCGGCGGCCACATCGCTCCAGCTTTGTGCGCCGGCGCCGGTTGTCGCCACCGGGAACGCCCTGTAGGCTCCCGGAACTGCTTCGCGGATCCGCGCCTTCGCATTCTCGTCGAGCCTCGACAGGAGACGACCAAGGCTCACCACAGAGTCGGGGGAAAGCTCCTGCCAGGGCAGCTCGCGAATACAGTCCAGTGCGGCTTCGGTATCGCCCTGCGCCTGGAGGATGGAGGCCAGGAGGGCCAAGCCTTCCGCCCGGATATCGGGGGGCGCGGCCGGCTCCGTACGCGCCCGCTGCAGGACCGATCGCGCTTCATCAAGCCGGTTCAAGGCGTGGAGATAGCGACCCGTGGTGAGGTCGATCTGGGCCAAAGCCTCGGGGGACGCGCCTGCACGAGGGCAGTCCGAAAGCACCGTCAATGCGTCGTCGTAACGATACTGCCGGGCGAGGCGACGAGCTTCCTCAAGCGCGGCCTCGGGGGTCGCCGCAGACGCACTGCCTGTCAGCGCAATGGCCACTAGCTGAAGGGAGACGTGGAGCGCCCGCCAGACTCCTGGCGGGTGTGGGCTTGCTGCCGGCTGTCGGGGGCTCTGGCGACGCCCCGGGTATACAACCTCTCCTGGGGTACCATGTGCCGGGTCAGCCATTCGCTCAAGCCACCTCTCAGGCCACATCGCCGATTGCCAAAGTAAGCATTGTCTGTAGATCAATAGGACATTCGGAGTATCGCATGGACCTCAGATCGCGTACTATAGCGTATATCCGGTTCACAAGAGCAAGTCAGGCTTATGTTGAGAAATCTTACACTGAAATCCTTGCCTTGTCAAGGTCTCCGCGACTGAAATGTTTGCTGTGCGTGCTGTTCCTGGCAGAGATGGGGCGCGCAGGCAGCAGATCCAGGATCGCCCGGGCGATGCGGTCGGATCGGAAGGAAGCAACCTCCACCGTGCCGAACCCGTGGTCAGGAGCACAACCATGGGAATGAAGGCGATGATGTTACTTCTGGCAGCTCTGCCATCCGCCACGCCCGCCGTAGCCGCCTTCGAGTCCGTCTTCGACAGGCTCGACCTCTCCCGGCCCGGCCTCGAGAAGGTCCGCGCAGCCGTCGAAGCCGGAGACATGCCCGCGGCAGCCGCCGAGCTGAAGAGCTACTTCCGTGCCCGCACGGAGCCCGTCTTCATCACCGACCGCCACTCGCGGCCCGACAGGAACCCGGAATACAACACTGGTGGCGCCGACAAGGTCTTGAGGCGAGAGTTCGCTTTCGTCGGCAAACCATCGACCCTCACCCACGACATCGACTGGAACGCCAATCCGTTCAACGACGTCGAATGGCCCATCGAGCTCAACCGCCACGGGATTTGGAGTACCCTCGCCCGGGCCTACTGGCACACGTACGACGAGAAGTACGCCGAGGACTTTGCGTACCAGCTCGCCGATTGGCTGAACGACAACCCGCGGCCTGAGTCGCCCCGAGGCGCCAAGTGGACCTGGCGGACGCTGGAGCTGGGCATCCGGCTCGGGGGCTCGTGGCCCGAGGTCTTCCTCCGCTTCATCGACTCCGAGCACTTCACGCCGGAGCTCGTTTGCGGCATGCTGGAAGCGATCTGCCAGCAGGCCGACTACCTCATGCAGTACCACGGCGGCGGCAACTGGCTCGTCTGCGAGAAGAGCGGTCTCGTGACGACGGGCATCGTCTTCCCGGAGTTCAAGGACGCCGAGAAGTGGCTCTCAGCCGCGTGGGAGGTGCTGTCGGCTGAGCTTGAGGCGCAGGTCTACCCCGACGGCGCGCAGATCGAGCTGACGCCCCACTACCACAGCGCCACCTTGAGCAGCTTCCGCCGCGCCTACGACATCGCCGACCGGAACAGCGTCGAGCCCCCGCCGGCCTACCGCGACCAGATGGAGCGCATGTACGAGTACCTGATGTACGTGGTGAAGCCCGACGGCTACATCCCCATGTTCAACGACTCCGACCACGGCAACATGCGGGGCTGGATGCGGGATGGGGCCGGGCGCTTCGACCGGCAGGACATGCTGTTCGTGGCAACCGGCGGCGAGCAAGGCGAGCCGCCCGCCGGGCCGTCCCACGCCTTCCCCTGGGCCGGGCAGTACGTCATGCGGAGCGGTTGGACTGCCGACGACGTCTACCTCGCCTTCGACGCCGGCCCGTTCGGCCTCGGCCACCAGCACGAGGACAAGCTGACGGTTGATGTCTGGGGCTACGGGCAGGAGATGGTCCTCGACCCCGGCCGCTACACCTACCAGGGCGGCAAATGGCGCGGCCACTTCGTGAGCACGGCCAGCCACAACACGGTCCTCGTCGATGGCCAGGGACAACAACGCCGTCGCACGCCCCGCTCAACGTGGGTGACGAAAGAGCCGCTGCTCAACCGCTGGATCAGCAATGAACACATCGACTTCGGCGTCGGGAGCTACGAGGACGGCTACCCGGGCGCCGAAGACCTCATCCACGTTCGCAAGGTCCTCTTCGTCAAGCCGAAACCCCCGAGCCAACCCGGTTACTTCCTCGTCAGCGATCATCTCCTGCCCTACGACAAGACGACGCGAGAGCACGAGGTGACGGTCCAGTTCCAGCTTGCCCGTCCCGGCGCCCAACTGGACGACCAGACGCTCGCTGCGCACTCCGTGGGCCCCGACGCCAACGTGCTGGTGATGCCGACCGCAACCGAGGGGGTGAAGGTGGAACTGCACGAGGGCGAGGAGGATCCGCCCGCCGGCTGGATCGGCTGGAGCCTCCACCAGGCGCTCAAGGAACCGGCGACGCTGGTCAAGTATCTCCGCTCGGGCGTTCCGCCTCTGAGGTTCGATACGCTCATCGTCCCCTACCGGGGTGAGGCGCCGCCGGCCATACAGGTCGCTCAGGCAGCGCTGATCAGCAGGCTGGGGCTGCCCCCGGTCGAGGCAACTGAGCTGCAGATCAGGGGCGACGGCTGGATGGACGCCGTCTGCCTTGCGCACTCGCCCGGGGGGACGCTGCTGGAACTGGGGCTTGGCTCGACCGACCACGACATCTGCGTCTGGCGCTACACGGGTGGGAGTCAGCCCAGCACGAGCGTCCTCGCCGGGGGGACGAGCCTCTGGCCGGACGTCCCCCGGATCGAGGTACCCGAGGTGGCTCTGGACACGCCAGAGGTCCGCTTCACGACGGCCGAACCGGCGACGTTCCGGCTGCGCTATGGCTTCGCTTCCGGCGGAGGCCACCTGTTCGAGACGGAGACACCCGAGCCGGTAGTGGAGGCTTCCCTGTCGATCCGGAACCCACGGTATGATCTGCCATACGCCTATGAGCTGCAACTGAAGACCGACGACCGGTGGCGAGTCGTCCAGCGCGGCACGGTCCTGATCCCTGAGCCATCCGCCTTCGACTTCGAGGATGGCACGCTCCAGGGCTGGGAGGCGCCCGAAGCAAGCCTCGTCGATGGCCAGGGCACGTCCAAAGGAGCCTTGCGCGTTGAGGCGGCCGAAGCGACGCAAGCAGCGTACATCAGCGCTCGGCGCCCCCAACGGTTCACCACTGCCGAAGGCCTGTCGATCGGTCTGCACTTCCGGGCCCCGGTCAGCGACGGAGGTGACTGGTTCTACGCGAAGGTCACGCTGCGCGACGAGGATAGACTGGACTGGTCCGCCTACTTTGCCAGGGAGCCCTCGGAGACGTGGCGAGAGGTGAACCTGGGCTTCGGCGACTTCCGCGGCGACACGCAGGAGCACCCGCTGCAGGGCAAGCCGATGCCGGCGGGCCGGCGGATCTCGGGCGTGTCGGTGACTCTGCGGAAGGGCGAGACAGCCGAGCCCGTGGCTCCAGAGATGGAGCTCGACAACATAAGGATCGAGGATTGATGGGCCAACCTGCACCACGCTTCGCGGTCTACTACGCCTCGACAGCCGCACTCGCCGTGCTTCTCGTGCTGGCAGCGCAATTCCCGGGCCTTGCCAGCGTCTCGGACATGCGGGCGCTGGTGGCCGAGAGGCCTGAGTTGGTGCACCACTGGACCTTCGAGGGGAACTACGCGCGAGAATGCCTGCGCGACAAGCAACTGGGGATGCGGCTCCGGGCGGTGTCCGTGCCCGGCCTGGGCGGCACGGACGCCCGGCCGATGCTGGCCGGGCATGGCCCCGACTCAACGTCCCGCTGCCTGCGCATCTTCCGCGACGACGAGAAGCGGGGCCGGGTGGCGCAGACGGTCAGCCCCGTGCGCTTTGAGCGCGAGGGCACCGTCGAACTCCTCTTCCGGGCCGACAAGGTGCCGCCGGGCGAGTTCAACAAGGGGT